>NZ_SMCO01000033.1 GCF_004346685.1 Sulfurirhabdus autotrophica | reverse complement strand
AGCTTCGCTGATTCGAGAACGGCAATAATATCTATTTTTATTAATCATCTTAGGAAGTTAGCACACTTTAAAACGTGCTTAACTTCCTAAGACCCCAGATAATTATGAGTACTTGGACCCAGACCTGATAAAACTATTGAAAGTTAAGGTGCCGAGGTATGTGCGAATATAGCCGAATATCAAACCAGCCAGGCGCGCCCACTCCCCTCCCACGCCTGAGCTCAACCTTTAAGTAAAAGAAGGTCTATGGAGACACCGCTACTTCAATTTGAAATTTTTACAGCAGACCTGATGAATATAGCTGATATCGAAATATTGGAGCTACTCACACAGGTCTACGTCTCGGGTGGATTCACGAAGCCTGTTGAGGCAGTTGCATTATTTGAGCCCTCTGAGGTAAGAAAACGGGGAATTTTAATCTGCGCTCACGAAAAGCAATTTTCCAAATTAGCTGGCATGGTTATTGTTGTGCCCCCTGATTCAGCATACCTACGTATGGCAGGGAAAAATGAAGCAGAATTACATTTGTTAGGCGTGAAGCAAGAATATCAGCGGCAAGGACTAGGTCGGAAGCTTGTCGAAGCAGCTGTGGAAAGCGCAACTTGCTCAGGTTATTCGAAGATCATTTTGTGGACACAGCTTTCCATGAATTCCGCCCAGAAGTTATACGAGTCAGCAGGCTTTCTTCATATTGGAAACATGGAGAGAAATGGCCGTGATTTCAAAGTATATGAGCGAACCATTTGTAGCTAAAAATCGCTTCGAAGATGGCCTTGCACAGTAGGAACCAGCCAATTATTATTTTCAAAAACGCCCCCTCAGCGATTAGTTTTTTCAAGTGCCTCTAATAAGCTTTAGTACTTTTTTGGTGCATCGAACAGAATTTGTGCACAAATTTCATGCATCAACAAACCAATAATCCTGACTAGAAAAAATCAAACAATTATCTATAAAAGCTGATGAGTAAATGATTTCGGGGAAATAAACACAAACTGGCACGGCGATTGCTTATGTATAAGTGCGGAAGTGATGTGTCGGTTTTTTAACTGCATATCAAATTCGTGGCATTACTTACTCCTCCTCCACCTTTCTCTCTCCGGTGGTTTTTCAGGGCGCCTGCGGGTGCCCTTTTTTTCAGGACAAATTAATTTCGAGCAACACAGAACATCTGGAACAACATTTGCTTTGTAAATAACCAATGTGAATTCGTTTGTATTCCAGCCTGCTATTTTAGGGTGATGGATATGACGTTTTTACCAGTAATCATCAGGCTCAACTGAATCTGACTTAGCGTTTATACATCGGGGAAAATATATGAATCGTTCTGAATTGTTCCTGCGAATTGCCCGAAAATCTGGCGTAAACAGGAAAAGTGAAGTAGAAGAAGCTACCAAAATTTTGCTTCAAGCTATGATTGCAGCCTTATCAGGAGGCAAAAGAATAGAAGTAAGAGGCTTTGGCAGTTTCAATTTACATACCCGAAAATCCAGAGTTTCACGCAACCCTAAAACAGGTCAGAGGATAAATGTACCACCTAAGCGTGTAATTCGATTTAAACCCGGATCCCGATTAAAAGTTGATGTTAATCGATAACAAACTCTCTATTCCATTATGACAAAAACAACAACTTTGCGGGACGGAAAATAAGCGTCAGATCTATCAAAAATAAAGTGTATGGTACTATTAATACTGCCGTACTGCACAAAGCAGCAACCCTCTGACAATCAATAAATTTATCTTCTGGCATTATTATTATCAATTAATGTACCGTTAGCGGCGAGATTTTTTGCCGCCTGTGCTAAACAATAAAGTACAGCCATCTACTGGGAAAAAGTAATGACCATACGTGTAGCGCTTAATCATAAGACCCAATACCGGTATGACCAACCCGTGCAGCTCATTCCGCACGTGTTTCGGTTAAGGCCTGCGGTCCACTCACGCACGCCTATTGAGTCCTATTCTCTCCGCATCAAACCAGAAAACCATTTTATTAATTGGCAGCAAGATCCTTTCGGCAATTATCTGGCGCGGGTGGTATTTCCCGAAAAGACACGTGAATTGTCTATTGAGGTTGATCTGGTTGCCGATATGACGGTGATCAATCCTTTTGATTTTTTTGTTGAGGAATATGCCGAGACGTTTCCTTTCACCTACGATGCCCAACTTCTTAAAGAACTGGGGCCTTATCTGGAAATCAAGGAACAAGGCCCTTTGCTAACGGATTTCCTAATTGGGGTGGACCGTTCGCCAACAGCGATCGTGGATTTTCTGGTTACATTAAACACCCGACTATATAAACACGTCAATTATACTGTCCGACTTGAAACTGGCGTACAGACCTGCGAAGAGACCTTATCCAAGGCACTGGGTTCGTGTCGTGATTCTGGATGGCTATTGGTTCAAGTTTTGCGCCATCTGGGGCTGGCCGCGCGCTTCGTATCTGGATATCTGGTTCAATTGACTGCCGACATCAAATCGCTGGACGGACCATCAGGCCCAGAAAAGGACTTCACCGATTTACACGCCTGGGCTGAACTATATGTGCCGGGAGCTGGCTGGATCGGCCTCGACCCCACATCCGGTTTATTTGCCGGAGAGGGTCACATCCCTTTAGCATGCACGGCTGACCCGATTAGCGCAGCGCCGGTTACCGGTGGCTACCAAGGTGTCAGCAATGTGGAGTTCCGCTTCCATAACAGCGTACAGCGCATCCACGAAGACCCTCGCGTCACCAAGCCATACAGTGAAGCGCAATGGAGCGCTATTGAAGCGCTAGGACATACAGTCGATAAAGAACTGGAGCAGGGTGATGTGCGGCTGACCATGGGTGGTGAGCCGACTTTTGTCTCTATTGACGACATGGAGTCAGCTCAATGGAACACAGATGCGGATGGTCTGGATAAGCGCAAGCTCGCTGTGGAACTGATGGGACGTTTGCGCGACGCTTTTGGCCCTGGCGGAATGCTCTATTACGGCCAAGGCAAATGGTATCCAGGGGAACCGCTTCCGCGTTGGCAACTTGCCTGTTTCTGGCGTAAGGACGGTGTACCGGTTTGGCAAAACCCGGATCTGCTGGCTGACGTAAACAAAGACTACGGCTTTTCACTCGCACATGCTGATCAATTTGTGAAACAACTGGCTCAACGGCTGGGCGTAACTGCAACCCACATCAGAGAAGGGTATGAAGATCCCCTTTATTACCTGCTGCAGGAAGGTCTGTTACCCGAAAACCTTGATCCACTTAAAACCAACCTGAAAGACTCATTGGAAAGAAAACGCCTGACCAAGGTGCTAACCGGAGATTTAGGTGCGCCAGTGGGTTATGCCCTGCCCCTGCATTGGGATCGCAAAATAAACGCTTGGGCAAGCAGCCCATGGGTATTTCGGCGGGATGAAATGTTCCTGGTACCTGGCGACTCTGCCATGGGCTTGCGCCTGCCCCTGGGCTCGCTTCCATGGGTAGAACTGAAGGATCGTGATGATGAGCACGAGCGCAGCCTGTTTGAGTCAGTTAACCCACTCGGCGACGTTGCAGGCGAAGTTGCACGACGCTACAGTAAACTTGAGAAAGAAGAAAACCTGCACCCGGAAATTCTTGATCAGGAAATAGCTGACGAAGGCGATAAACCTGAAGAAAAAGAATGGATCCCCCATACTGCACTGTGTGTGGAACATCGCGATGGACGTGTACATGTATTTCTGCCACCCACAACCGAACTCGAACACTATCTGGATGTTGTGGCCTCAATTGAAGCTACTGCTGCGGCCCTCTCTATCCCCGTCGTATTGGAAGGCTACCAGCCGCCGCGTGATTTACGTCTGGTCCGCTTACCAGTCACGCCTGACCCCGGAGTGATCGAGGTCAATATTCATCCAGCAGCAAGTTGGGACGAACTGGTTCGCAACACCACCACGCTCTATGAACTGGCACATCAAACTCGATTAGGTACCGAGAAATTCATGCTGGATGGCCGCCATAGTGGCACTGGTGGTGGCAATCATGTCACCATCGGTGGCGCCACTCCCGCTGACAGCCCCGCGCTGCGTCGCCCGGACCTGCTGCGCAGTCTGGTGACCTATTGGCAGCACCACCCTGCACTGTCATACCTGTTTTCAGGACTGTTTATCGGCCCCACGAGTCAGGCTCCCCGGGTAGATGAAGCACGTCATGAAAATCTTTATGAACTGGACATTGCTTTCCAGCAAATGCCAGAGGGTGAAACACCCGCCCCCTGGCTGGTAGATCGCCTGCTGCGCCATCTGCTCATCGACGTTACCGGCAATACCCATCGTACCGAATTCTGCATAGACAAACTCTATTCACCAGACAGTGAAACCGGACGCCTTGGGATAGTCGAACTGCGTGCCTTCGAGATGCCGCCCCATGCTCACATGAGCCTGGTGCAAATGCTGTTACTGCGTTCCCTTGTAGCCTGGTTCTGGAAGACCCCTTATCAGCACGAGCTGGTACGTTGGGGAACCTCGCTACACGACCGGTTCATGCTACCTCACTATGTACGCTCTGATATGCGGGACGTAGTACGAGATTTGCAAACTGCAGGCTACCCATTACAGCTGGATTGGTTTGAACCCTTCATGGAATTCCGATTCCCGCATTACGGCACCATCACCGTGCAAGACATTCAGCTCGAACTGCGCATGGCGATTGAGCCTTGGCATGTATTGGGTGAAGAAGTCAGCAGCACCGGCACCGCGCGTTACGTCGATTCATCAGTAGAAAGATTGCAAGTCAAGGTGAGTGGTATGACTGGCTCCCGCTACATCGTCACGTGCAATGGCCGCCGCGTGCCTTTACGCAGTACCGGCACACAGGGCGAAATGGTTGCTGGCGTGCGCTACCGTGCGTGGGCGCCACCTTCAGCCTTACACCCGACCATTGGTGTGCAGGCTCCTTTGGTGTTTGATATCATCGACAGCTGGAATGGTCGATCAATCGGCGGCTGTACTTATCACGTAACCCATCCGGGCGGCCGAAATTACGATGTATTTCCGGTTAACTCCTTTGAGGCTGAAGCCCGTCGCGTCAGTCGTTTCTGGAATCACGGGCACACTCCAGGGGATGAAACCGCTTCAGATACGGCCAAAAAATTACCACTGGAAGAGATCAACAAAGACTATCCTCACACCCTGGATCTGAGATGGCGCCCGCGCGAGTGATACTACGTGTATAAAACCAAATGAGTTAAGCTACCCCTGTCGCTAATGATGACGCGTAGTTGGGGAAATTCCAGGACCATTTTAGACTGATTGCAGCCACTCTCTGACATCAGCGAGACAAATGGTGAACGCAGACAAACAAGAGGAAAATAGCGGTGTGGCTTCGTACTGGATGTAACATTACCTTTGATGTGAGCATTGATACGCCTTTTATCCTTATGCTTCGTCCTCGAAGCGGATTAAATCAATGGGTTGCGCGCGAGTCGTATACGATCAAGCCTAGTGTGCTTGCTGTTGAATATACGGACAATTACGGGAACCTTTGCCAGCGGTTAGTTGCACCGCCGGGCGAGTTCTCAATTCGGACATCTGCAGACATCTTGACTGCTGATAGCATCAACGTTAGTCCGGGCGCGCCTTTCGAGGATGTGCAGAACTTGCCTGACGAGGTTCTTACTTATCTCTTGCCCTCGCGCTATTGTGAATCGGAAAGATTTATAGACCTGGGTCAGGAAATAGTCGCTGGCGCACTGCCAGGCTATGATCAAGTGGCTGCCATTGTTGCGTGGATACGTACGAATATTCGTTTCAATTCGGAATCCACCCACTTTCAGCTTTCGGCAGTAGAAGTCAATCAGCAGCGCGAAGGCGTGTGCCGTGATCTGGCTCACCTGGGCATCGCGTTATGCCGCGGAATGTGCATCCCCGCACGCATGGTTGTTGGTTATCTGCATAAACTTGTGCCTATGGATTTTCACGCCTGGTTTGAAGCCTATGTGGGTGGTCGCTGGTATGTTTTTGATGCAACCCAGCCTTATCCCATAGGTGGACGCGTCACCGTAGCTTACGGACGTGATGCTGCCGACGTGGCCATATTCAATCAGTTTGGCCCAGCATTGTTCCCGCGTGAAATGTCGGTACACGCTGAGATGCTGGATTCAGCACCGGATTAAACAGGACCTGAAGATGCAAAGACTGCGTATAAAACATCAGACGGAATATCTTTTTCCTTCTCAAGTAACGCTCAACCAGCATAGGCTATTGCTGCGTCCGCGTGAAGGGCATGATGTGCGTATTGAGTCTTCCAAACTGGAAATCACGCCAGCGCACAATATCAAGTGGCATCGTGATGTATTTGATAATTCCCTGGCGGTTGTTAACTTCGCAGCACGCTCGGACAAACTGGTCATTGCCAGTGAGGTCGTGATCCAGCATTTCGAGCAAGCCCCTTTTGACTTCCTTGTTGAAGATTATGCGGTAAATTATCCCTTCATGTATGCAGTGGGTGAGCAAATTGATCTGGCCGCTTTTCAGCGACTGGTTTTCTTTAATGATCAACAAATAATAAATAACTGGCTACTTCAGTTTGGACTTTACGGCATGGAGACATTTGGCTTGCTGGTGAAGTTGAATCAGGCGATTTGCAACCAGTTCAGCTATCAAGTGAGAGAAGAGCCTGGTGTCCAACCCCCCGCACAGACCATAGCGCAACGTAGCGGGTCCTGCCGCGATTACGCAACGCTTTTCATTGAGGCGTGTCGATGCCTTGGTCTGGCCAGTCGTTTTGTCAGCGGGTATTTACATGCGCCTGCGACAGAGGCAGGTAATGCTACCACCCATGCCTGGGCGGAGATCTATTTGCCAGGAACGGGATGGAAAGGGTTTGATCCTACTGCTGGTGTAGTAACTGGAAACCAGCATATTGCGGTTGCGGTTGCACGTGACCCGGAAGCAATACCACCCGTCTCTGGCAGTTTCATAGGGTTAGGTGCCGCAATGCCGATTATGCGGGTGAATGTCCAGGTCAACTTGCTTGCCTGAATCACTGAAATACTAGTATTGTCCATTTGAAAATCTTGGCGCATGAGTGATTGCATGCATTCTGGCATCAACCGCCAAGATTACGCACATCCACCGACACCTCAAGTTTGTGCTCACCACCGCCGAAAATCACCCCCTTAAGCGGGTTGACATCGCCGTAATCGCGCCCCCAACCGACAACAATGTGCTGATCAACAGGAATTTGATTATTAGTAGGATCAAAATCCATCCAACCCAGTTCTGGAACGAATACCGAAAACCAGGCATGAGAAGCATCGGAACCAACCAGTTTTTCCTTGCCAGGAGGAGGAAATGTCTCGATATAACCGCTGACGTAGCGTGCAGCAAGACCATGCGCACGCAAGCAGCCGATAGCAAGATGGGCAAAGTCCTGACAAACACCCCGCCGGTGCTCTAGCACCGTCGATAGCGGTGTAGCAAGGGTGGTGAATTCCGGATCGTAGGTAAAGTCTTTGTGAATGCGTCCCATCAGGTCGTTCACAGCTTCCAGCAAAGACCGGCCTCGCGGGAACGATATCTGAGCGTATGCTGCCAGTTCAGGACTTGCTGACACAAACGGGGAATCCAGCGTGTATTGCAGTGCATCTAAAGTCTGCTCGTCTCGTTTCTGACGTAGCATCAGGCGCACGCTTTCCCAATCCAATCCTTGAGAGAAATTTAATTGCGCCTCCTGAGGATCTATGTGTACTTCACTTGTCGCCGTTACAACAAACTGCTGATGGGGCTCACGAATAGAAAAATACACGGCACGGTTACCAAAAAAATCTACGCGCTCTCGATAATCAGTCGGTACTGGAAAAACCTGCAACTGTGAATTTCTGCAGTTCTGATTCGCAGTGGTACGCGGCAACAAACGGGCCTCGCTGAAAGACACCCCTACGGCTTCGCTATATTCGTACTCAGTTTTATGAATGACTCTGTAATGCATATATTACTTCTTCCTCAGCGGGGTAAGCGACTGAGGCGCGCTTTCGTGGCGGAAATAGGCCGCAGTCACGGCCTCAGACAGTGCTCCCAGCAGATAATTGAGACGGGAAAGCAACTGATCCAGATTTTGACGGGCACCGCTATCGGTAACAGCTGTCAACTCGTCCATCTCGACCAGGCGCAATGCTGTTGATGCTTCAAGCGCAAGCCTTTGCTCCAAACTTAACCGTCCACCGGATTTTTCGCGGGGCAGCTTGGCTACATGTTCCACCAAGCGGCCGGTCTGGTATGTCAGCGAACGCGGATTGCTCTCGTCCAGCAATAACAATTCAAGTAACGCATGGAGTTCCATATTGTTACGATAATGCTGGCGGTAATAAATCAGATTATCGTTAGTTTCCAGCAAGGCCTCAATCAGCATGATTTCCACAGCCATTGCACGTTCCTGGGCCAATGTAGTCCGAAGCAGAGAAAGCAGCACTACCCCCCGCTCCATACGACGTCCCATATCTAAAAACAACCAACCACTACCGCGGGTCATATTTTCCATCACCATACCGCTAAATGCAGCCAGTGAAGTGACCAACTGATCCAGGACATCCTGAACCTGCCACAGTGTTGGATTGACCATCTGTTTGATGTTAAGCAAATACTCTTCCAGATCATCCATGACACGCCAAGTATCCGAAGACCACAAGTCGCGCACGGCATAGCCGGTTTGCACCAAACAGCGTAGCGTATTAGCAAGGCTTCCTATACGCGTATCATCCAGAGCTACAGACAGCAATTCCGCTTCCGGGTCATTCAACAGTGCCTGCGCATCTTCTCCCAGAAATCCAGGCTGGGTTCCAGTCAGTTGCGTAATGCTGCGCAGCAGGCAATGCAGGCTCTCCGTGTATTCTTTAACACTATGATCAGGATCGCCATTTAGCTTTTTGATTGTAGATCGCAGCAGACGGATCGTGCCTTCGGCACGCTCGGCATAACGTCCCACCCAAAATAGATTATCTGCTGCACGGCTTGGCAACGCGCCGCTCTGACTGGCTGCCACTTGGTCCGGTGTTGGTTTCACCACCAGATCAATAGCCAACTCCGGCTCTGATGCCAGTACCCAAGTATCCTTACTGATACTGCCAGCCTGATTGAAAACCAGCATTTCGTCCTTGTGAGGCGCACTGCGAGTCAACCCGCCTGGCATCACCACATAGCCGTCTGCACGCGCTACAAGAAAACTGCGTAATACCGCATGACGGGGCTCAAGTGAACCTGCAACAAGAGATGGCATTGTAGAAAAGCCCTCCTGCTCCTGCCCGACGTAAAACGCCGGATGTGCACGAATACGGTCACGCCATTCAGCAACTTCCTGCTGGCTAAGAAGGTTACCAAATACTGGTCGCATACCAGGACTTCTATAGGTAGGCTTAATCACCAACTTGTGGAGATTTGCCAACACAAAATCCATCTCTTTCGGCTGACCACACCACCAAGTGGCTGCAGAAGGCAACCGTAGCCGACGTCCCAGAAAGTGTTCAGCAATACCTGGCAGAAATGCAAGCAGGCCGGGGTTTTCAAGAACCCCACTGCCAAGCGGGTTAGCTATGGCCACATTGCCGCTACGCACCACCTCCAGCAGGCCCGGCACACCGAGGCGAGAATCTTCACGTAATTCCAGAGGGTCGCAAAAATCATCATCGACCCGGCGCAAAATCACGTCAACACGTTGAAGCCCATTCAGCGATTTCAGCCACAAGTAACCATCGCGCACAGTCAGATCATCACCTTGGACCAATGGATAACCAAGGTAGGAAGCTAAATAGGCATGTTCGAAGAAGGTTTCGTTAAATGGGCCGGGAGTGAGAACAACGACACGAGGAGTACCCGCTGCAGGGGATGCTATGGCGCTCAGCCCAGCGCGCAGCGACTGGAAAAACAGCGCCAAGCGATGCACATGGGAATCTCGAAACAAGCTTGGTAACACCCGCGTCATGGCAACCCGATTTTCGAGGGCATAACCAGCACCGGATGGCGCTTGGGTTCGGTCACCCAGCACCCACATACGTTCATCTGGCCCGCGTGCCAGATCAGCAGCATAAATCACCAGCTGATGCTTGCCGCGCAATGCAATCTGGTCACAGGCGCGAAGGAACCCACCATGGTTGTATATTAGTTCGAGTGGCAACAACCCTTTTCGGATTAATTCACGAGGTCCATATATATCTGCAAGGATCAAGTTCAACAGCTCTGCACGTTCCATCAAACCGGATTCAATGCCACTCCATTCCTCGCTAGAGACCAGCAAAGGTACTGGATCAAGCTGCCACGGACGGCTTTTTCCTGCCGGGTCACTGTAAACGTTATAGGTAACACCATTTTCCCGAAGCAACTTGGCCGCTTCGGCACCACGCCGCTCAAATTCGGTTGTGCCCAGCGTACGAAGTGCGCGGATCAGATACTCCCAGTGGGGGCGAATTTGTCCGTTGCTACCAAGCATTTCGTCATAGGAATCCGGCGCTGTCGAATACCATTGATCAGGACCAATCTGGTGATTTTCTGAAAGTATGCTTGTCATTCTAACCTGCAATCTTGCAATTTAAAGAGCCTGAACAAGCCAGACAAAACCATTCCATTCTAACTCTTCTACCCCCTATCACCAAATTCCAGTTCGTTAAACGACAGCTTGATTTTATTGGGATCAATATGTCGTTACCTGGTCGTATTTACTTCATTTCGTTTGCATGTGTGCCATAGACGCACACAGCGTTGTTGAGTATGATAAAACGTAAATACTCAGCAACTGGCATCTTGTTGCGTTTAAGCGTACTCAAGCTATATTCCGCTCAATTCGATGGGTACCCATAACAACAAAACATAAATTATTATGACCATACGTTGGAAAAGCTATCAAAATCAGGACTTTTACGACGAACTCGTAAAAGGTGGCGGGCGGGCCCGGCCTGCAGCCGCTACGTTGTGTAAATATCTGAGTTCTTTGAAAGACAAGGATATTGAAGAACGTAAATCAGCTGCAGAACTCGCTATCCACGTAATGGGTGTATCGTTTACCGTCTATCGCGAAGAAGGCGGATCGATTGATCGTGCCTGGCCATTCGACATTGTTCCCCGTGTGATTGCAAAATCCGAATGGGATCGTATTGAAGCCGGGCTTAAGCAGCGCGTAACAGCACTCAATATGTTTATCGACGACCTCTATCACGAGCAGCGAATCGTTAAAGACAATGTGTTTCCGCGTGAAGTACTTGAAGGCTCCAAGAATTTTCGACCGGAATGCGTCGGTGTCAACCCGCCCCTCAATATCTGGGCGCATATCTGCGGTTCAGATCTGGTACGCGACAAAAATGGCACTGTCTATGTGCTGGAAGACAATTTACGGGTACCGTCTGGCGTGTCCTACATGCTCGAAAACCGCTTGGTAATGAAACGGGTGTTTCCAGAATTGTTCGAGAATCAGAACATTCTTCCCGTGGATAATTACCCTTCTCAACTTTTTGACATGCTAACTTCACTTTCACCTCGTAAGGTAGAAAACCCTGAAGTAGTAGTGCTCACTCCCGGTATCTATAATTCAGCTTACTTTGAGCATGCCTATCTGGCACAGCAAATGGGTGCTGAACTGGTGCAGGGCAGCGACCTGGTAGTGGGCGACGACGACTGCGTTTATATGAAGACTATCGATGGATTACAGCAGGTTGACGTAATCTACCGACGTATTGATGACGAATTTATCGATCCCGAAGTTTTTCGGTCCGACTCTACTCTCGGCGTGCCAGGTCTGATGCGCGCATGGCGGGCTGGTAAAGTGGCGCTCGCTAATGCACCTGGTGCAGGCGTTGCAGACGACAAGGTAGTGTATGCCTTTGTGCCCAAGATGATTCGCTACTATCTGGACCAAGACCCGATTATTGAAAATGTGCCCACTTACCTGTGCATGCATAAGGAAGAGCGTGATTATGTCATCGCTAATCTGAGTAAGCTCGTGGTGAAACCCGCCAACGAGTCAGGTGGATATGGCATGCTTGTCGGCCCGCATTCAACCAAAAAAGAAATCGAAAAGTTTGCACGTCTGATTAAAAACAATCCTCGCAACTACATAGCGCAACCAACGCTGGCGCTGTCAACCACGCCAACTTTGGTGGACCTGCATGTGGAACCGCGTCATGTGGACCTGCGACCTTTTACCCTGTCCGGTGATCAGATCACAACAACTGCCGGTGGCTTAACCCGCGTAGCACTGCGTAAAGGTTCACTGGTGGTTAATTCTTCCCAGGGTGGCGGCAGTAAGGATACCTGGATCGTTGACACCGGAGAGACATAAAGTATGTTATCGCGAGTAGCAGATTCAATTTACTGGCTGGCGCGTTATATTGAACGCGCCGAGAATTCCGCACGCATTGTCATGGTTAACGCCAATATGGTTCTGGATACCCCGAAAGGCATGTCGCCCGGATGGCGCCCATTGATCACCATTACCAGCAGCGAAGAACTCTACGACCAGAACTATTCAGAAGACAGCGAACGCAATGTCGTTAAATTTCTCATCGGCGATATGAATAACCCAGGTTCAATATTATCCTCACTGTGGTTCGCCCGCGAAAATGTCCGTACTATACGTGACGTGGTTCCTCGAGAAACTTGGGAGTCCATCAATGACTTGCACCTATACGCCAAAACCAATCTGCGAAATGGGCTATCGCAACGAGCCCGTTATGACTATCTAAAGCATATCATCGCTGGCGCGCAGCAAATTACAGGCATGCTGGCGGGTACTATGAATCACGACACTGCCTATCATTTTCTTCGCATCGGTCGAAATCTTGAGCGTGCAGAAATGACAATTCGCATTATCGACGTCCGCTCTGCAAGCCTTCTCCCTCATAAGGCGGAACTGACGCCATTCGAGAACATTCAGTGGATGAGTGTACTTAAATCACTGTCAGGCTACCAGATGTATCGTCGCCTCATGCAAGTAAGAGTTGGACGCCCAGCGGTACTCAAGTTTCTCCTGCAGACCCGCGAATTCCCGCGTGCTTTTTTTCACTGCATATGCGAAGTGGAAGAGTCCATGCGACGTCTGCCACACAACAATAAAACACTTGCGATCCTGGCCGCCATCAAAGAAACTGTATTAAAAGCTGATCTGGCACAACTCGAGCAGCAAGCACTACACATTTTTATTGATGATTTAGAACTGGCGTTGGCTGACCTAACCACACAGATCAATAATCGCTATTTCGTAGCAGAACCGTCTCCCATAAAACAATCTGGTTAAGTCTGCTCCCCTTGTTTCCTGCACTAACCACAGCCATTCAAATGCTTTGGTTTGGTGCGCAAAGTAATGTTGATGCACCAACATAGGGACTATCGAGTTCACAGAATCGTTCCTGTCTTCTGTGTTGGCCAATAAAACCTTATACGAAGGGACGTGGTATGGCTCTTGCTTCGATTTTAAACAGGAGTAAAAACACATGACCCGATCACTTGAATTCGAACGCCATGGCGACAAAGAAAATTCGCCATTTTTTGAAGAATATTTGCAACGTTTGCTTGAAGAACGCGATCGTGTCGGATTAACCGACATGATCCATGAAATAGACGCACTGATGCTGACGGTGGACCCCGGTCACTCCATTGAATACATCGGCGAACTGACGTTAATGACGCCTTACCATTATCTGGTGACACTGGAAAGTGAAACACACTGGACCCATGTATTGCGCATCGATACAAATTCACCTGACCTGCTCGTACGGGAAGTTAAAGACCCTAACATACGCGGCATATTCCGCAGCCTGAATGAAGTCTATCCGATAGGCTCGCGCAAGCCGAACAGCCGGTACATGGGTGAAATACTCAGAGTAAGTGATCTTCACAGTGTGGTTGAACTACAGAAGGAGCGGGAGTTTCGCTTTTTTTCTCAGGATGACATACGCAAACAGGAACTGCCCGGGAATTTTGCCGTCAGCAAACCCTCACCCTACACCCACAATATCGTCGCCTATGTGGAACGACCACAAGATCAACTCAGGGTATATGCCCTGGGTTTAAGCAGCATTCGGCCTGATGTACAAGAGGTATACCTGGCAGCAAAGGAGCTTCAGAAAAAACTGGAAATCCACGAACTGATTCTTCCCATTGATCATTTAGCTACTCGTGTATATAGCCAGAATCGGGAAGTAGCTATCCTCGAATGGTTATCTTTATCGAGCTACTATTATTGGGGTTCTTACGACATTAAGGATCAAAATTCTTCCACCAACGTCACCAAAAATGTGCACTACCCTGAAGAAATGCGCAGCCCCGCAAAGGTTTTTACGGCAAACAACACCCCTTATTTTGTTAACCACCTGGAACGACTTCCCTCACCCACCGAAACGTTCGTCAGAAACTACGGACCGCGATTACATCACATCGCGTTGGCTGTAAGGGATGGAGAGAGCCACGGCAAAGAGAACATCGACTATGTGGTTAACCAGATCCAGGCGCAAGGACGACAATTTTTGCTGGACGTAATCGGCTCAAAGGAAGAGGGATTGAAACAGATATTTTCCAGCGCTTCAGAGCATTCCTCATTAATCATCGAATACGTGCAACGTTTTGGTGATTTCGATGGTTTCTTTACCAAGGATAATGTGGCACAACTGACTGCGGCAGCGGGCGTGGAAGATGAGCTATTGGAGATTCAAGCGCAGATTTCCAAACAATATTAAGCAGTTTTTTTGCGACATATTCGCTTAACCCATTACTTGCGAAGGTCCAGTCTCCTGAACCACCTGTGCCGTCTTCAGTTGCTGCTCCCACTCAAAAGGGGGCAATCCGTTAAGAGCATGGCGCAAGCCTTCGCTCCATGCATCTGAGAGCGTCTGATAAAATGGATCACTTTCGGCAAGAGTCAAGTGTCGCCCTTCATTCAGACTATCGTTTGTATACAACAACAATTCAATTGGCGGACCCACCGTCAGATTACTTCGAATTGTCGAATTGATCGACACTATTGCGCAGCGCCCTGCCAATTCAAGCTGGGTATCCGGTCGAATGACGCGGTCCAGTATCGGCTTGCCATACTTGGTTTCACCTACTTGCAAAAACGGCTGTTCCGCAGACTCGTGAATAAAATTACCCTGAGGGTAAATCAGAAATATCCCCGATTCGTGCCCGCTAATCTGGCCTCCAAATAAAAATGTCGCTTCAAAATTGGATTTTGCCGTATCGCGTTCTGCCTGTGCACGCTGAATATCCGCGGAAACCTTACCCACATAATTCACAGCCGCGTCCATATTTGAAACATTACGCAAGCTGGTAACAGTAGCATCCTCAGCATCCGTCCTGATTTTCTTTACCACTGCCTGGGTAGTAGCCAGATTGCCAGAAGAAAGCAGCACGAAAGATCGCTTTCCAGGCCAGCTGAAATTGTGCATTTTTGAATAAGTACTTACATGGTCAACTCCCGCATTAGTGCGGGAATCAGACGCAAAAACCAATCCTTCTTTTACTTTAATTGCGAGGCAGTAAGTCATCATTGTTCCATAGATATTTAAACCGATTCTAGCCACAATCCGGGAAGAATGGAAGCACAGTGCAACACTTGATCGGGCAGCTACGCGAGTTGGCTCATATCTTGCTTTAAATAACTTAAGCAACAAAAAACGACAGGCCTGGAGACATATTATGAAAATCGCCTGTGATAATTATCAGGTAAGTGACGCTTTCGATGAACTGATCGGCCCGGATGGACACCCGCGCCCACTGGCACGCGGCCTGTGTGAATATATCTCAGGCCTTGGTGAACAGGAGTTAGCGGGGCGAATTGCCGCTGTTAATGCTGCGATCATGACCTCCGGCATCACATTTACGGTCTACACAGAAGCTGGCAACATCGACCGCGCCTGGCCCTTCGACGTAGTGCCACGCATTATAGATGCCCGCGAATGGGAGCGTGTTGAACGAGGCTTGAAGCAGCGATTGCGTGCACTCAACCTGTTCATCAGCGACATTTACAATGAGCAAAAAATTATTAAGGACGGCGTCTTTCCTCTGGAAGTATTGAAGGACTCAAAAAATTTCCGTGCACAATGTGTGGGCACTATGCCCCGTTTTGGTGTGTGGGCTCATATTTGTGGCACTGATTTGGTGCGACATTCAGATGGCGAGTTCTACGTTCTAGAAGACAACCTTCGAGTACCTTCCGGGGTGTCTTACATGCTGGAAAACCGCCAACTGATGAAACGGTTATTCCCTGAAGCGTTCGGCCGCTATCGCATTAAGCCTGTGGACAATTACACCGCCCAGCTCTATGACACCTTGGCAGCACTGACTCCTCGTCCCGGACAACGGCCGGTTATCGCCGTTTTAACACCAGGTATCTTTAATTCTGCTTATTTCGAACATAGCTATCTTGCGCAACAAATGGGCGCGGAACTGGTAGAGGGTGCTGACCTGGTCGTGCAGGAAGACGACTGCGTCTATATGAAAACCATAGATGGCCTGCAACGAGTGGACGTCATTTATCGACGCATCGACGACGATTTTCTTGATCCGGAAGCTTTTCGGCCTGACTCCTGCCTCGGCGTACCAGGTCTGATGCGCGCATGGAAAAAAAGCACCGTTGGGCTTGCCAATGCGCCCGGTGCCGGTGTGGCAGACGATAAAGTCGTTTACACCTTTGTGCCAAAAATGATCAAGTATTACCTGGGCGAAGAAGCAATCTTGCCCAATGTACCCAGTTACCTGTGTATGTATCCAAAAGACCGGGAATACGTCCTGGCCAACCTGGATAAACTGGTCGTCAAGCCTGCCAACGAGTCAGGTGGATATGGCATGCTAATCGGTCCGCAATCAACTGCAGAGGAACGCGCCAGATTCGCCGAACTGATCAAGTCAGATCCACGCAACTACATGGCGCAGCCTACCTTGTCTCTGTCCACCGCACCAACATTATGCGAGGAGGGACTGGAACCACGCCATCTTGATCTGCGTCCATTTGTCCTCCAATCCGACAAACTTTACGCAACCGCCGGAGGACTAACCCGTGTTGCCCTGCGCAAGGGATCACTGGTGGTCAATTCATCTCAGGGTGGCGGCAGCAAGGACACCTGGGTAGTGGAGAGTGCACAATGATGCTATCTCGCGTTGCAGAAAAACTCTACTGGATGACTCGCTTCATGGAGCGCGCTGAAGACACCTCGCGCCTGATTAATGCTGTGACGCTGATGACACTGGACATGCCCGGCGATGCAACTTTCGGTTGGGACTCTTTACTCAAAGTCGCAGGTCTCGACGAACTTTTCTTTGAGCATTATCCAGAAGCAAACGAATCAGCAGTCATGCGCTTTTTGATTCAGGATGAACGGAATCCCAGTTCCATCATGACTTGTATCGCTCATGCTCGAGAAAATACACGCACCTTCCGCGAGGTACTACCTTGGGAGTCATGGGAATGGGTAAACGAACTCTATCTTTTTGCCAAAAAGGCACTTCCCGGTGAACTGGATCGCCGTCAGCGTTATGAAGTACTTCAAGGTATTATCCGGCGCAGGCAAAGCATCGTAGGGCTGCTATCGGGCACCATGTCCAGCGACGATGCTTACCAGTTTTTGCGACTGGGGCGCAATATAGAGCGTGCTGACATGACAAGCCGTATTCTGGATGTTAGCCATGCAGTTATTTTGCCGACTGACACGCCAGCCGGTGAACAGTATAACGATTTACTCTGGATGAACATTCTCAAGGCCTTGTCGGCTTACCAGATGTATCGTCGCCATATCAGCGTGCACGCCAGCAGCACACAGGTAATCGGCCTGCTATTACATGACCTCAGATTCCCGCGTACCATTAATCACTGCCTGACGGAAATCGCAGATGTCGTACAAGCTTTGCCTCAACCCGAGTCAGTGATGGTATCTGTGCGTACATCTCAGGATATGTTAGCCTCAGCCAATAGTGAAGCACTAGCAAAAGCCGGGTTGCACGAATTCATCGACCAGCTTCAAATAGGACTTACCAGGATTGATACCGCACTGCGCGAACGTTATTTTCGCCTGCCGGAGATACAGCGGCCATCGCCATCTGCGGAAGGCGCTAGCGACTCAGAATAGCCTGTGCTGGGGAAAACCCTGCTGGTTTCATCTCGCCAGATTCAGGCTGGTAAGCGTGAATCTGCTAATTGATCTGTCAAAAATGATCGTGTCCACCGTTGGATTTTGGGACGCATACACAGACCATCACAGGTGTTCCTGTATCAAGACGCCATGAAGTTTCGAGGTATTTCTTTCCCTTCAACTCAGTTTTCTGCGTAGGCCTAATCATCATGATCCGATCTTCGATGTTTGTTTTTTCGAGCAATATCTCTTCATCTGTGATCGGAAAGTGTTGGTGCAAAAGTGTTATCCCAAATCGGCGTAATGCGCCATGCCTCTTCAACACTTCGTACAATTCGTTGAACAACGGATGATCCTTGTCCGTGTATGGCACAACCTGGTCAAAGTCAACCAAAGGTTCAAGGGTTGAAGTCATAGAAGTAATGGTATCCATCAAAGCCTCCTTTTGAAAAACAAGAAAAGTAAGCGGAACTGGGATTCACGGATAAACCGAAGACTTATAGCACCATGTTGATCACTTACTTCGTCGCTAAGATTTTTAGACTGAGGTACTAAATGCTTCCCCAATCAAAAAATCAGTATAGACATCAATACGCATATATCAATGATTATTTCAAGTCGTTTTATTTTTTCAATCATTTGATTTACATGCACTTTATTATGTCAACAAAAAGAAATAAGTCATGACATTAAAAATGATGAAGACTCCCAAAAACCAATGTCGATCAATGTAAAATACCCGAAACACAGGGCCTTTTAATTGATCAGCTATACGTAAACATTATCAGAACAATTGCGTGCTTCTCCTGTGTGACTTTATCGACGATAATGCCAGTCTAATTTCACTTATCGAAAAGAAGTAATCCGCGAATGCGAAAAGAAATCCAAGAGAAACCCAAACGTGCAGTCGTGGCGGCCGTGCAACTGCCAAGCGTGACTGACATAGAATTCGAAGCGTCAGTGACAGAACTACGCGAACTGGCAAAAACACTGGGATTTGAGGTGGTGCATACATTCATGCAAAAACGCTCAGGCTTCGACTCAACAGCCTACTTGGGGGTCGGGAAACGCCAGGAAATCCATCAGTATGTGAATGACGAACTTGAGGCTGATGAGTCTGACACAGCGCCCATCGAAGCCATTTTGGTCGACCACGAGATATCACCTTCACAAGCGCGAAATCTGGAAAAGGAAATTGGCTGCGAGGTGATGGATCGCACAATGGTTATCCTTGAAATTTTTCATCGCAACGCCCGATCGCCTGCCGCACGTGCTCAAGTAGAGATCGCACGCCTCGGCTACATGGCGCCACGTCTGCGCGAGATGGCAAAACTCGCGGGGCCGCAGGGCCGGCAACGTAGCGGCGTAGGAGGTCGAGGCGCTGGTGAGTCACATACTGAACTGGATCGACGCAAGATTCGTGACCGAATAGCTGAGTTACAGCTAGAGATTGTTGCGATGGACGCCGAACGACAGACACAGCGCGCCAGACGGCAAGAGCGCCGGAGCAACGCTTCTGTGGCGCTCGTCGGCTACACGAACGCAGGCAAATCCACATTGATGCGAGCGCTCACAGGGAGTGAAGTACTGGTTGCCAATAAACTCTTTGCAACCCTCGACACCACAGTGCGCGCCCTTCATCCCGAGAGTGTGCCACGCATTCTCGTAAGCGACACGGTCGGGTTCATCAAAAACCTGCCGCACGGGCTCGTCGCATCGTTCAAATCAACATTGGACGAGGCGCTTGATGCATCACTTTTACTTCACGTCATCGATGCAAGTGATCCGGGCTTTGAACGCCAGATCGAAGTAACCAACGAAGTGCTAAACGAGATTGGCGCACAAGACCTCCCGCGCATCCGCATCTTTAACAAAATTGACTATGTCGGAGACGCCGCAGCGCAAGCTGAATGTGAAGCTGCACTCAGTGCGAAGTATCCATCATGTATCGTGATGAGCGCACGCCGCCCTGACGATGTCGCAAAGCTACACAAAGCGATCGTTGATTTTTTCCAGCAAGACCTCATCGAAGACGAGCTTTTCCTTCCCTGGTCGGCGCAGCAACTTCGCAGTGAAATCTACGCAAACTGTAAAGTATTGGAGGAACGTGCAGATGAAGAAGGCGCTTACTTCAAAGTGAGTGGCGAAACCAGTGTTTTGAAGGATCTGCGCGAGAAGTTTGATCAGGTGCGATAGAATTCATGCTTTAGCTTATTTTTGCCGATTAAATTGACCACTGCATAAGTGTTACCTTCCGAACGACTATTCCTGAAAACCGTTCGCCCGGTAAGTAAGCACCAAAGTATCTCTATGCCCACCTTCTGCCAAAGGCTGAATGGGTGTAGTTTCGTGAACAATGCGCTCGTCGTCGAGCAAGAGTAACGTCCAGGGTTTGGTTAAGGTGAAACGCAGCCCGTTCGAACTGGTCGCCTCAAATATCCGACTCTCACCTCCTTTTACATTCACGCGCCCAACGAGCAAGATGGCTACAAAGTCCACTCCATCTCGGTGAGCACCTTCAGGAGTGGGCCGGCCTATACCATCGGTGGTATCAATGCGGAACTGATGCGCTTCTACAAACCAAGGCTGTTTTCCTTTTATTTTTGAACAAATGTTACCAATGGCCTGAAGCAGTTTCGACCATACCAACTGATTACACGTGGCAGGCGATATGGGTTCAAACATACGTTTCATACCACCATGTAATGCGTTGTATTCCAGCGGTTGCCAGTGAGCTCGGTGTGGAGTCTGTTTTACTTCCTCCCCCTCCACCACAAAACAGGAATGTCTGCGGCGCCGATAACGGCCACCATCTTTGAGATAATGATCAATCGGCAGGCAATCCCAGTCAGGTTTAATTCTTTCCAGTTCAGCTAATTCACATTGCAGCAGTTCAGAAACAACCGAAGGGCTCACCACCACATAGCCCTTCATTTGCAGGCTATCGATAAGTTGATCGGGAGTACTAAAATGTGGTGAAAGTATGGTGGTTGTCATAGCATATTTTAATTTATAAACATGAACGAGCGCCGGAAAATCTTGGTTTTCATAACGAGCTTCATTGCAAAAAAGCACAACTGTACATAATCTGCTGTCCAGTTGCCATAGATACTACTGATAAAAAAACAATGAAGTCTGTCTGAGACTGAAATGAAAAAGTTAAAAGGCCTGGTTTTACACCGGGCCTTTTTTCCTGCCAGTAATGATTCGAATGAGTATTGTCAGTCTCTGACGTGCCATGAACGGTCCTTCGCTGAATACTGGCGAGAGTCTGCTTAATCAACCTAAACCGTCGCTTAATGCCGGCATCGCTCATTGAGTAATATGTTTAAAATCGCCATTTACGATTTATTTGAAAGATTTATACTTGATTTTGAGATGCGTAAATAATTTTTAGGACACATGTAAGCTTGTTTGACAAACTACGTGAATCATACTATATAATGAGAATCATTATCATTTATAATTTAGTGTGGTTAGTTATGAGAGCAAGAAATTTATTTAGAGTATTTTTTTTGATGGTCTGTATGTTATCAAGCAATGCTGCCCGAGCAGATGATCTGGCGCAAAGCATTGTGCACATGCTTGACTATATCGGCGTTGATTACAAGAAAATAGTAGAAGAGAAAAAGATTGTAAATGAGGCGGAATACGCGGAACAAATTGAATTTTCCGGACAAATGATACAGTCAGTTGCAAAGTTGCCCAATTTTCCGGAAAAAAATGTTGTTCAGAGCCAAGTCGGAGCTTTAAAAGAATTGGTTGATAGCAAGGATAGTGGCGATAAGGTAGCTGACGTTGCATCGGAGGTATAATCCGCAATCATTAGGAATTTTGCTGTGATGACTAGCCCAAAAAGCGTACCAGATATAAATATTGGTAAAACGCTTTTCCAGCAGAATTGTATTTCATGTCATGGCGTTCAAGGAAAAGGTGATGGGCCACTTTCTAAAAATTTGCAACCGAAACCATTCGATTTTCATGATGCGGAGCGACAGAATCAGCATAGTATTTTTGGGTTTTATAATACCATCAGTCTTGGTGTTGCTGGGACGGCAATGCCCTCGTTTAAATCACTGAGCGATGAACAGCGTTGGGCATTGGCATTTTATGTGAGTCAATTTTCTGCTAGTGATACCCAACGAAGCAAAGGGAAAGCTTTGTGGAGTCAGGGGATAGGTAGAGATAAATTCATTAATCTTAAAAGCGTTGTCATGGTAACGCCAAGTGAATTGATACAACCGCAGAACGAAAACAATTTTAATATACTTACCTACCTACGGGAAAATCCAGCAGCCGTTAGCGAAAATAGTAAAGTGAGTCCGATCCAATTCAGTGCCGAAAAGCTTCGTGAGAGTCTGGAAAGCTATCGCCGTGGTCATTCGCAAGAAGCTTACCAGATCGCTGTATCTGCATACCTTGAAGGGTTTGAATTGGCTGAAACTGGGTTAGGTGCGGTTGATCCAATCCTAAGATCAACCATTGAAGCTGGTATGTTCAAATACCGTAATCTAATCATGCAAAAAGCTCTTCCGCAACTGGTAGTCACCGAGCATGATAATCTTCAGACATTATTGGTAACCGCAGATAAACGTCTACAAGGCGCGACTATTTCCCCAGGAGTCGGCTTTGCGAGTGCCATGGGAATTTTGCTAAGAGAAGGATTGGAAGCCATATTGATACTTGCAGCTATTATTGCTTTCCTAACTAAAACTGGTCGGCGTGATGCGTTGCCTTATATTCATGCGGGTTGGGTAGGGGCACTGCTTTTGGGCGTTGCGACTTGGTTCGTAGCTTCATACGTGATCGACATTAGTGGTGCGAGCCGAGAATTAACGGAAGGCGTAACGGCATTTCTCGCTGCAGCCATTCTATTGTACGTAAGCTTCTGGCTGCTGAACAAACTACACGTGCAGCATTGGAAGCATTTTATCGAAAGTAAAATTCGCGGTGCTTTGAATGGACGTACGTTATGGTTGTTGGCTGTAGTATCATTCATTGCTGTTTACCGGGAAGTATTTGAAACAGTGCTGTTTTATGAAACATTATGGGCTCAGGTAGGCGCTGCAGGGAGTAACATGGTTTTGCTTGGAATCGGGGTGGGCGCGCTACTTCTGGTTGCGTTGGCATGGGCAATTTTTCGATTGGGTGTACAACTCCCGCTGCGACTTTTCTTTGGGGTTAGTTCCGGCATGCTCTACTTATTGGCAATCATATTTACAGGAAAAGGAGTTACTGCCTTACAAGAGGCAGGAAAGTTACCTGTTGATATAGTTAATTTTCCTCGCTTGGATTTGTTAGGCATCTATCCCAATATCCAGGGACTTGGTCTTCAAGCATTGTTATTAGTAGTAGCGCTTGGTGGACTAACTTATACTTTTTGGATTTCACGTATCGCTGTAAAGAAATAGTGGCTAAATCAAATTTTAGTGTGAAATAGACTTATCGCAAAGAAACTCTCTCCCATCCTGATGTGAAAAAAAATATGATTGTAAGTGATGCATAGTTGCATTATAGTGCAACTATGCATCTAATAAACATACAACCTCAAGAAGTATTTCAATCCCTGGCTGATCAAACACGGGTACGCATCATGC
>NZ_SMCO01000032.1 GCF_004346685.1 Sulfurirhabdus autotrophica | reverse complement strand
CCAACACCGCAGGCAGGATTTCCTGCTGGGCAGCCTGTATAAAACACGTAATTTCCAGGCGCATAGATATTGACATTGTGCATAGTCCATGTCTTAGTGGCGAAGGCGGTAGGCGAGGACAAGGTGGCATTAAAAGTGTTATCCGTAACCACTGAAGTGCGATAAGTACCGTCCCATGTAAAGGTTACGTCATTTGTGCCACCTGTCAGCAAATTTCCAGGACTTACTACTGTGAGATTGTTATTGGTCGTGGTCACAACAGGGGTATAAACAGCGTGAGCCGCGCTGGCGCAAAATAACATAGCAACGGCAACGCTCATTGCAGTTTGTTTCAATTGATTCATGATGTTGCTCTCCAATTAATATTATTAGCAAAAAACTATTAAGCGGCTTTGCGTCGTACCAAACCGATCAAACCAAGAAGACCAGAACCGAACAACCATAACGAGGCAGGAGCGGGCACCGCTTGAATGCCATTTATATTGAAATTAAAGCTATAGTTAATAAAAGAACCATCGATCATGCTGGTACCACTAACTGTATCAGCATCAATAGGGGTATCAATTGACACCCCATTCCACACCGTATTGATCGTATTGGAACCACCAGCTTGGAACGGTGATGCGGTGCCAGTAGCGGCCCAGGACTTATTCATGTCCCATAGCAGCACGATGTCTTGATCGGATGAGGTAGACCAGTTCAACAGCATGTGTGCACCAACTTGTCCCGCCCCAACTGTTAAAGTATATGAGGGCCCTACTCCACACGATGGATCGTATGTTGTACTGGCAACACCTCCAGAGGCACAAAGGGTATAAAAAATGTATGTACCGGGAGCGTAGACGTTCATGTGGTGTACCTCCCATCTTTTTCCACCGAAGGGTGTCAGTGAAGACAGAGTCGCATTGTATAAACCATCCGTTGCTACTGAAGTGCGATAGGTTCCGTCCCAAGTAAAATTTACTTCATTGCTGCCACCGAGCAAGCCATCACTTGTACTGTTCATGGTAAAGTTATTGCCGGTGGTGCTCACTATGGGGGTATACACAGCTTGTGCCGTGCTAGCGCAAAATAACATAGAAACGGCAACGCTCATTGTCATTTGTTTCAGTTGACACATGATATTGCACCCCAATTGATAATATCAACAAAAACTATTAAGCAGCTTTGCGTCGTGCCAAACCGATCAAACCAAATAGACCTGAACCTAAAAGCCAAACGGCAGCGGGTACAGGGACAGGCGATATAGTTCCTTCAAGATACAAAGAGTACCCTTGAAAAGGGCCGTTAATTAGCGTATTTCCTTTGACATTATTCAAGTCTCCATCCAACGCAACAATCTCGCCATTGGCGCCTAAAGGCAGAGAAAGTTGTGTATAGGTGCTGGTTGTGAGGCCGACAGAATTAGTCCACAGGAAATTTCCAGATGCTGAAATGGTGGAGTCTGGGTTTGTCGCAAAAGTTAAATTGGTAATTGACCAGTTATAACCGGCACCAAGCAAGGCATGGTTGCCAATAATGTCGTTAGCTGTTCCAGTGGATATATCCAACAAAGTGGTAAGAGTTTTATCAATTTCACCTAGGGATGAATTGCAGCTAGGACACTGTGCATTTACAAATGCTGGGCTACCATTTGCACCCAACATGTATAACGAGCCTGTAAACTGAGTTAAAGCTGCTGAAGCATCAATTGTGGCTAAGGACAATAAAGCTGTTAAAACAAATTTTTTCATACCGTTCCTCTTGCAATTTAGTTAGTTAAAACTTTCCAACTTCAGAAGCTTGAATCCGTCTTAAGCGTTATCAAACTACCATTGCTTTACTCAATTCTATCTTGATAAGAGCTAGCTTAAACTTAAGGTTAATCTAGCTCTTATCAAGCAATATTTATGCCATAATTTTTATTATATATAGAACAATGACATGAAATCACAAGATAGACATGATTGTAAAATTTTTCGACATTTATTTTAAAGAAAGTGTTAGATGCTATTGAATTAATTTCATTTTCTAAAGAAGCTATAGCGTGCAGTGGCTTTATAAATTCCTACAAAATTTAACAAGACAGTGCTTGTAAAATATACCGACAGAATCAACAGCTAAAATGATGGAATTCGATATAAATATAAATAAGTTGACAATTTAATTAACCTTTTTAACCCTTCCTTTATATCAGATCGTGATTCATTCAGGAAATATTAAACCAAGAAAATTACATTTTTAAAAAATAATTATGCCTTTATGCTATTCAAAACAATGCTGCTACAATCAACTATTTCTCCGAAAGAAAACTTATGTCTCGTCTGGCAGTTATTCTCGGTGCAAGTATCTCTGGTCTTTTAGCTGCCAGAGCACTTGCACCCCATTTCGAAAAAATCATACTGCTAGAACGGGATACTCTCCCAGCCAAGGCCGAATACCGCAGCGGTACGGCACAAGCCCAGCATGCCCATATACTGTTGTGGCGGGGACTGATTGGTCTAGAACAGCTATTTTCCGGATTCACAGATACACTGATCAATGCTGGCGGGGTTATGACCAATGCTACCCGTGACTGGTATACCCTGTTTCCAATGGGTGCATTCCCGCATTTCGATTCTGATTATGAATTTCTTTGTGCCAGCCGGTCGCTGATCGAACATACACTACGCACCACATTGCTTGAGCAGTACAGCAACATCACCATACAAGACAACACTGCAGTCACCGGGGTCAAACTCTCAGCTGATGTACCTCCACAAATCAGCTTGCTCCCCGTGGGCGAAAAAACCACTCCTGCCAACTGGACAGCAGACCTTGTTGTAGATGCCACTGGTCGAAACAGCCGCGCGCCCAACTGGCTTCTACAACAAGGCTTTGGCAATGTACGGGAAACAATGGTAAAGCCTTATCTGGGATACGCCACACGCCTTTACAAAAAAGTCAGCATGCATGCTGGCATCCGGGCGACCGTTGTCATGGCAAAAGATCCCGACATGACACGGGGCGGAGTGTTATTCCCCATCGAAAATGATCAATATATTTGCACGCTATACGGTTTTTCAAAAGATTACCCCCCCTACAGATGAAACCGCATTTCTTAACTTTGCAAAAAGCCTGCGCTCCGACATCATTCACCAGGGTATCGCAAACGCCGAGCCACAAAACCAGCCGAAAGCGTTTGTAAAAAATGAAAGCACTTATCGGTACTACGCAGAAGCAGGAAAATGGCCACAGGGTTTTCTTGTCACGGGTGATGCAGTTTGCAGCTTCAACCCGATCTACGGCCAAGGCATGACCGCTGCCCTGCTGGCGGCTGAATCTCTGGCCAAATCAGCTGCACATGGAAATTCGGATAACACAGCCTGGGTAAAAAATGCTCAAAGAAACATTGTGCAAGCCTACCGTTCACCCTGGACTATATCAACCAATGAAGATCTGCGCTGGCCAGCAACCGAGGGACCTAAAACTGGTGTTGCATTACGTACTATGCACAAATTTTCAAATCTGATCGGCATTGCCGCGGCGCACAATCAGCATGTTGCCTATACGTACATTCAAGTACTGCATATGACTGCCACCCCTGCCGCATTGCTCACACCCTTAATGCTTGCAAGAATCCTGAAGTCTGGATTAAGAAAAAAATCTCGATTATAAAGTGGCACTATCTGGTCATTCGCTCATATCTGTTCTTGAGAGTACAACAAACCTGCTCTCTCACCTATTACAGCCCCAGATCCTCCATTAAGTTGGTTGGTGTGAGTGCAAACAGCCTACTGGATAGCACCATTACCTGACATTCATTATTAAGCAAACCCACTAAGTGGGTTAACGCTATTTAACCACTCAATCTCCTGTAACACCATAGACAACATACGGCAAGCCCGCATGGAAGCCAACAAAAAAAATGGCCTGCATCAAGCAGAGCAAGCCTGAAAAACTCAATATCTATAGCTGAGACATTGGCGCATTTTATCGTTTACCAAATGCAAACAAGCACGCGATGCCATATCCAACTTATTACACAATGTAAGAAATGATATTCATCTACGCTACTACAAACATTCATATATTGACTATATAGTTTAGGACAAGTGAGTAAACAAATAAATACATAAAATTCAAAATGAATCTTATAAAAACTTGTTTCACCTCGAACAAGAATATTAGGGAAATAAAGAGGTAAAAGTAGCATGTATTTTTATCTGCTTCAGTTTTTACATAAGGATTTTCTTTACTAATTTAGATATTCGATAAAGGAACTGTAATGAAACATAAAAGAGTATTTGGCGAGCAGGTTTCTGATGATGACATCCTTGTTTTTTCGAAGGAGATCGCCGATGGTCAAACCATCAAGTTAGAGGATTTTTCAAACGATGTCTACCTGGACGAAGTAATCGATAAACCATGGGGATTTGAACATCGTGTGTATGCCGACTTACTGTTAGATGTATGGAGACTTTCAGTCACAACCGGCCAATCAACTTCGATGCACTGCCACCCCCGAAAGGAAACTGTGCTCATATGCTTACAAGGGGATATCCGCGTAAATTTTATCCGATCATCCCATCTCTTAAAGCAAGGCGATTTTATTTCGATTCCGAAAGGTGTGTTTCATTCAACCGATAGTATTGGGGAATCCACAGCTGAACTGATCGAGGTTGAAACACCACGCAATAAATTTGATCTGGTGCGCACTAAAGACAAATATGGCAGACAAGGACAATTTTATGAAAAAACTAAAAGCCTTCAGCCAATTTGCCCTATGAGCTCTGACTCACTTCAACCACACGCAAAAATGAGATCAAGCGACTTGCATGGAGACTTTTATTTCAGCATAGCTCCTGGGCATGGGATCAATACAGAACTCCAGTTTAATCCTGAATTTGCAATTTCATTGGCCCTTGAAGATGCCATAAAACAGAAGATTGAAGTCATTTCCTTAACTAGTGACTTTTCTGGTCAATTAGGAAATCAAACCCCTTATCTTGTAGTCAGTCGCAACCAGACTTGATTTGCCAAGCACGGGCAAATTATCCAAAACCGTTTCACCATTTTATCAACCCAAACCAAAAGGAAATATCATGTTTAACGCAGTTATTATTACCGGCCCTGGATTTCAAGATCATGACGTCATCTATACTTATTACCGACTCAAGGAAGAAGGATACAACGTTGACGTTGCCACAAAGGAAGGAAAGCCAGTTATCGGAAAATACGGCGTACCATTACCCATGGATAAAACCGCGAAGCCAAACATCCCTTTCACAGATTTGTCGACAGATAAATACGATGTCGTTATTCTTACTGGCGGACACGAAGCGCCTGACAGAGTGCGCCAAGACAAGAACGTCACTGATTTTGTCAAAGCAATGGATGACGCAGGAAAAGTAGTAGCTGGTTTATGCCATGGACCTTGGATCATGATTTCAGCCAAGGTACTGAGGGGCCGGGATGTATGTGCCTATATCGGCATGGTAGATGATATGGCCAATAGCGGCGCCAATGTCATCGATGCAAAAGTCATTATCGACAAAAACATCATTACCTGCTCATATTATGGTTATGTAGGCGAATTTATGCGTGCGGTATTTGATACGGTTGAAAATTACGCAACCAAATCAACATCTCAACCAGCCCTGAGTGCTGCCTAAATACACCCCAACTGAGGAGAGATAGTATGTCAAAAGTCTTCGCATTTGACTTCGACGGCTTGCTCGTCGACGGATTAAATGAATGCGTTCTCGTCAGTTGGAATGGCTTCCACAACAAGGGGATCGAGCATTTCGGACCCGAAGGATTGGATGCCATTCCGGCGAGTTTTATCGATACATTCAAGAACCATCGTAACTTCTCCAGGCACCTTGGCCATTTCATTACGCCATTTTATGCGCATAAGCATTTCAAGAACCAGATAGATTTTGATGACGCCTACTCACAAATCGATGAAAAAGTCGTAAATGGCTTTGTCGAACGAGTTAATTTGTATCGAAAAGCAGCCAGGCAAACGCAGTACAAACAATGGATACAGTATCATTCATTTTACACAGGCGTAGAGAATCTGCTTAAGGATATTTCTTATCCAATATATATAGTTACAGGCAAGGATGCCACATCTGTCAGTGAAATTTTACAATATTCAAACATCCATATTCCATCAGAAAAAATATTCGGGGAGTGCCGGGAAAAAGTCAACGTTTTGCGCAACATAGCACAAATGGAACATGCCAAAATGAGCGAAGTTTTATTCTTTGATGACAACATCACGAATGCAATTAATGCACATAAAAACGGGTTCAATTCTTATTGGGCAACGTGGGGTTACAACGCGCCTGATCACTGGGATATCGCAAAAGAATCCGAAGTACCTATCATTTCGCTTCATGACTTTCACGAAATGGGCTTAGTTGAGGAGGTCGAAACTTGAAGTTTCTGCATTCGATGATAAGAGTCGTCGATCTGGATGCATCGCTAAAATTTTACGGCGATGCGTTAGACCTCAAACTCATCCGACACAAAGACTATCCAGATGGCCAATTCAGTCTGTATTATTTCGCGAGTGAGGCGGGGGCCCCCGAAATTGAGTTAACACACAACTGGGATAGCACCACCTACTCCAATGGAACCAATTTCGGCCATCTGGCATTCAGCGTAGACGATATTTATTTATTTTGTCATCGCTTACAACAGGCAGGCGTTATTATTCTTCGCCCGCCACGAGATGGAAAGATGGCTTTCATAAAAGATCCTAACGGAATATCCATCGAGTTACTGCAAGAAGGGTGTGCTTTGCCACCCAGGCAACCCTGGTTATCAATGCAAAATTCTGGCAGTTGGTAATAAGCTTTATTTGCGGGCGGCGTTACCTTTCAACTTGGCCACAACCGGTACCTCTCGTTCCACTGAAATGTTTTTGCGATTAGCGAGTTCATCCACCATGAAATCGACAAACGCGCGAACTTTTGTGGATTGATGTCGATTCTGCGGATAAAGTATGGAAAATGCACGAGAGCGCCCGCCAAATGGCAATAATATTTCAATCAACTCACCCTTCTTGGTGTTTTCTTCCGCAATGAAGTGATAAATCTGAAACAATCCTCCACCTGCTCTGGCGTAAGTTACGCACCCTAGCACATCTTCGGAACATCGGACGTGGCTATCAAATGAAAAATCTACTTTGACACCATCATTATTGAATATCCATGGCATTGCCTTGCCAGTACTGGGCAACACAAATTGTATGCATTCATGCTGAGTCAAATCCTCCAGGTTTTGAGGAACACCCCTCCGTTTAAGATAGTCTGGTGTCGCAAAAACACCGAGCGTCGCATCCTCAAGCTTGCGTGCAACCAGACGTGAATCCGTTTGCGTACCCAAACGGATTGCCAAATCATAACCCTCTTCAACAAAATCAATATTACGATTTGAGATATTGATTTCCACTATTATTTTTGGATAAAGCACTCTGAATTTCGGTAACAGCGGTAGCACACGATGATGCCCATAAGTAGTAGGTACACTGATTCTTACTATCCCGGAGGGAGACTCCTGCTGGCTGGAAATCGCATTCTCTGCCTCTTCAATTTGAGTCAATGCCTCACGACATTTTTCGTAGTAGAGGCGACCACCTGACGTGAGACGAATTTGCCGCGTGGTGCGAGCAAACAAACGTACGCCGAGGCGCTCCTCAATACGACGAACAGAACGGCTTACCGCTGCTGGCGTCACACCAAGAGATTCAGCAGCGGAAGTAAAACTTTCCAACTCCGCTGCTTTGCAGAAAAGTTGAATGCTTCCTAGCTGTATGGCACTTGAATCTCTGCTCATAAATTACATTATGTAATAAGTGAAATAAAGTAAATCTAGTTTATTCCTCATACAACTTTCAGTAAAGTCCATTGTCATGGGTGTATGTTCACCCATTATGATTAATCAGCAAAAGGACAAACAAAATGAGCCATCGCATACTGATGATAGTTACCTCAAATTCCACAATGGGTAATAGCGGTAAAACAACTGGAATCTGGGCAGAAGAACTGGTAACACCCTATTATATTTTTCTGGATGCCGGCATCGAAGTCGAGATTGCTTCTCCTAAAGGTGGCAGCGTGGCATTTGACCCGTCAAGCATCAAACCAATAGGGCAAAACGAAGCAAATATTGAACGCTTTCTAGCCGACCCTTTTGCTCAGCAAAAAATTATCAAAACCATTACAACCGCAGCTGTCGACACTTCCATTTTTGATGCAGTGTTCTTTCCTGGCGGTCATGGCACGATGTGGGACTTGCCTAATGACTCAGGCGTTACCCGTGCAGTGGAAGCCGCATTTGCCGCGAACAAAATCATCGCCGCAGTATGCCATGGCCCGGCAGGACTAGTGACGGCCAAACGACCAGATGGAAAATCAATATTATCAGGGAAAAAAGTCAACTGTTTTACCGATGATGAAGAAGCTGCGGCCAACTTGACCGATATAGTGCCATTCAAACTTGAAACACTCATACGTGAATTAGGTGGCAAGTTTGAAAAAGCGCCTAATTGGCAAGAGTTTGCTATACGCGATGGCCAACTGATCACCGGCCAAAATCCAAACTCATCAGTCTTGGTTGCGCAGCATGTTCTCGTTGCATTAAATATCGCCAAGTCCGTTAAAGCGGCCTGATCTCAGAAAACCAGTTAAACCTCAGGAAAAAATCATGCTTAAAAAACTTGTGATTTTTGGCATTTTAATTATTACCTCAATTCACGCATTTGCTACAGGGTTAGAGCTCAACACCCCCTATCCTGTAAAAAAGCGGGTATTGATGATTGTTACCTCCAATTCAAAAATGGGTGACACCGGCAAGGCCACAGGAATATGGGCAGAAGAGTTGGCCACTCCCTATTACATCTTTATGGATGCTGGAATTGAAGTCGAGATTGCCTCTCCGAAAGGAGGCAGGGTGTCTTTTGACCCCGCAAGTTTGAAGCCAACAGGGCAGAATGAAGCGTCCATCGAGCGCTTCATGTCCGACCCCGTCGCGCAACAAAAGGTCACACACACTTTAGTTGCGGCATCTATCGATGGGACTGGATTCGATGCCTTGTTTTTTCCTGGCGGACATGGCGGAATGTGGGATTTACCGGGTGATGCCGGTGTAACCAACGCTGTTGAAGCTGCATTTGCTGCAAATAAAGTCATTGCTGCTGTGTGCCATGGACCTGCAGGACTAGTGACCGCCAAACGACCAGATGGAAAATCCATATTGTTCGGGAAACAAGTCAATGGCTTTACTAATGATGAAGAAACTGAAGTAAAGCTTTCTGATGTGGTGCCATTCAAACTTGAAACTCGTTTGCGCGAGCTTGGTGGAAAGTTTGAAAAAGCGCCTAATTGGCAGGCATTTGTAGTGCGCGATGGGCAGTTCATCACCGGCCAGAATCCAAACTCAGCAGCGCTGGTAGCAAAAAATGTTGTTTCTGCGATAAAAAGGCCCCAAACGAGTAATGAAAATTCATCCAACCCTCTCAAATAATCCAATTAATTTTTCAAAAAACAAGGAAAAAATCATGCTTAAAAAAATTGCAATCACCAGTGTTCTTATTCTTACGTCAGCCAGTGTTTTTGCTAAAGGTTTTGAACTCAGCAGCCCTGACATTCCAAATGGGAAAGCAATAGCCAAAACTTTCACGTTTAACGGATTTGGTTGTACCGGTGAAAACATATCCCCAGCCCTGAGTTGGAAAAACGCACCTGCTGACACGAAAAGCTTTGCAGTCATGGTACACGACCCAGATGCCAAGACAGGTGGTGGCGGTTTTCGCCACTGGGTAGTTGTTAATTTACCCTCAAGTGCAACAGGTATTGCCAAAGGTATGGGCAAAACAGGCGTCACTACTTTACCTGATGGCGGTGAACAAATTACCACCGACTTTGGTACTCAAGGCTGGGGAGGGCCATGCCCACCTATGGGTGACGCACCGCACCATTACCAGTTTACTGTCTACGCACTAAAAGTAGACAAACTGGAACTACCGCTAAATGCTACTGCTGGCTTGGCTGGTTTCATGGTAAACATGAATTCAATTGGAAAAGCCAGCTTTATCAGCACATACGGACGTTAATTGAATTAAATTCAAAGGGTGTGTTCCGCACCCTTTGTCTCGTTATAACTAACTCACTATTTTAAATAGGCAACATTGGAGGGCTAAATGGAATCCGTTAACAGCACCAATAATCAAGAAAAGGTTGCAAGCCCGCCAGATTGGCTGACAAGGGTTCCTGTCCCGATTTTTGGTGCCCCACTTGGCTTGCTTGGACTCAGTTTGGTATCCGCGATGAATGAATATCTTGCGAAAATTCCAATGCTCAAAACCATAAGCCTGATTCTGGGTGCTGTGATATTGATAACAGGTATATTAACTCATATGACTCGATGGGCTATTCGACGCGATGCATTCATGCGGGATTTACGGAATGTTGCTATTGCACCATTCTTTGGACAAATCGGTATTGCGTTTTTATTACTGGCCGAAGGAACAAGAGAATTGAATGGGCAGGTTGCGCAGACTGCATTTTTAGCAGGAAGCGCTGTTTCGTCCCTGCTGACATTTTATTGGCTGTTCATAGGATCTCGCCAGAAATTTGCACTTTCTGGCGTAACCCCAGGATGGCTAGTTCCTCCAATAGGTTTACTTTACGTAGGACTGCTTGCGCCTGTTTTTAATATGGATATGATCTCAAGTACAGCACTGATTGCCGGTAGCATCTCGGCTATCGGATCTATCGGCTTGCTCTGCACTCGCCTAATCATGGGACCCTCACTGCCATCTCCAGCAAAACCTGCATTGGCCATTGCGGTGGCAATTCCAGCTCTAATGCTTCTGGCCATATTGGAATCCAATGCGCTACGAGCTTCCATATTTGCGAACACTCTGTTTTTCACAACGGCATTCAGCTATATCGTGTCCATTGGCGTTTTCGCAAAAATCATGAATGGAAAATTTGCATTATCCTGGTGGGCATTTGGAATGCCGCTAATAGCTGCCGCTATCGCTTTCACTGCATTTTCCCACATTCATACGTCTTTGTTCATAAGCGTTCTGGCTAATGCATCTGCTTTCTTAGGGTTGGTGATCGTAACGGGGCTCAGCATAAGTTCTCTTGATGCAGTACGACAGCACTTCGCTTACAAAGCTAAATAATGTTTACTCTAAACAAGTTACAAGGAATGCTGAATGTTCAAGATAACTCATCATAATGATGAATATTATTCCGGCCCGTTTCTTTTGCCTGAAACATCGCCATATCTGCTTTCTTGAGGATGCTTTCCGGCGTTTCAGAATGCATAAACAATGTTACGCCAATACTCACGGTACAATGATGTTGGACCGTCTTTTCAGGTTCATTTCTGTGCTTGAAGATGAGAAAATACGGATTAGCCAAAGCACTGCGTATTTTTTCTGCAATGATAGTGGCCTGCGATGTTGATTTTGCTTTATCGGCATCCAAGTTGCTCAGCATCACGACAAACTCATCGCCACCAAAGCGTGCAACTGTATCGATCTCGCGTACGCAACTGATCAGGCGTTCTGCCGCTTCAATAAGCAACAAATCTCCCAGTGCATGGCCATATGTATCATTGAGAGGCTTGAAATTATCCAGATCAAGAAACATCAGTGCGCCATAACAATCGCTACGCTTACTGGCATCCATAGCTTGACCCAAACGATCATCTAGCAGGCGACGGTTCGGTAGCTTAGTTAACGAGTCATAGAATGCAAGTTGACGCACTTCCTCTTCCATCTGTTTCTTTTCAGTGATGTCTTGAACAGTACCTATGCCATCCAGCAAATTCCCCTTCTCATCAAACATCAGTTCTGCTTGCTCACGCACCCATTTGATTTTACCTGCCACTACTATGCGATGCTCTATATCATATGGCTTGCCTTGCAATGCCGCTTGCCAGGCTTGATCGACCTGCATTTTGTCATCCTCGTGTACTGCAAGCAGAAATAATTCATAATTCATGCGTACATCTGTGGGCAAGCCGAAGATACGGTAAGTTTCATCTGACCAATACAAACTATTATTGCTAACATCCAGGCGCCAGCTACCCAGTTTAGCGACAGCCTGCGCCCTGTGCAGGTCAGCCTCCCGGGAAATCAGCAGATTGCTCTGAAGCGTTAATTTCTGGTTTGCATCTTCCAATGCCAGCGTTCGCCCTGCTACAAGTTCTTCCAGATGATCACGATGCTGCTTTAGCTCCTCGTCAGAGCGCATACGTTCACTGATATCCGTGTAATACCCGACATAGTGTGTAATCTCCCCTGCATCATCATGCACGCTGGAAATAGTCATCAGATAGGGGTGGCTCGTACCGGCTTTATCACTATCCCATATTTCACCTTGCCAAAACCCATTGGCTTTAATGGATTGCCACATGGCAGCATAAAATTCGGGCTGCTCCCGCCCACAAGACAGCATACGAGGATTCTGACCCAGCACTTCTTCTTGCAGGTACCCTGTGCGTCGCTGGAACGCAGGATTCACAGCAACGATTTTGTTATCCCGATCGGTAATGATGATGGATTCAGCACTGCTCTGGAAAACACTGGACCAAAGCCTGATTTGTTCCTCTTCCCTTACATGTTGCAGCCTCTGTTCAACAGTCTGTTGCGCTAATGATTCAATCGCGACAGCCACATCGTGAATTTCATCTACGTTACCTGCTTGCGCCTGCCGAATATTCTGTTTCAGGGATGACGTCACTTCTTGATGCTGCGAGAATTCAGCTACCGCCCCACCAAGCGCCTTAATACGGCGTGTTTGCAACATAAGCCATGTGCCCAGTGCAAACCAAAGAATAAGGGCGTCTACAAACGGGATCATACCAGCGCCAATGGATAATTCGAGGGTAGAAAATATTGTTTTTACCGGCGCTTCAATTTCCAGCTTTGGGGCTTCCAGCTCGTTTGTCCAAGGCAGTTCCCGTCGCTCGATGGTTTCTGATTTTACTGTGTGATGCTTTAGGCCTTCGGATCCGAGTGAGCTGGCAACTGACTCGTTCTGGTAACGTGCAATCAAAATGACGCCAGGCGATGCCAATTGATAAAGCAAAGCATTATCAACGGGAAAAAATGCCAGCATTTTACCTACACCACTATTACCCATCCAGATTGGTTCAAGAAAAACACGATACAACTTTCCCGTTGATGGTTCTCGGTACCAACCATTACTTTGATTTTGTTTGAGTGGATTGGAAAATTGCCCATCTTTCCTCATTGCGAAACGAGTTTGGCCATTTTTGTCGAGCACCAGAAATTGGTAGAAACGCGCTCCTCCACCCTGAATCGTGAAAAAGGCCCGCAAATTAATGGAGTCTGTCTGAGGATCTTCAAGATAACGCGTAAATTCTATACGTGTTTTGAAATCACGGGTCTGCAATTCCCAATCCCGCTCCAACTGTGTCAAACGAAACTGATAGAAAGCAACCAGATCTGCAGCACGCTCGTGTGCCGCCTTATTGAGCGCCATTTTATATAACAGCGCAGAAGTATAGCTCAGTGCGATAACAAACAGCCCCAGACTAATCGCCAAACGGATTACAGCCTGCCGGGAAATGCTTCTGCGCCGTGATTTTAATGAGAACGGCCAATCCATCTATCATCTACCATGGTTTCGAGGCGAAGGGCTTGTGCGTTTGAATCGCCCTCGCTTGATGATTGAAAAAATATCTCGGTTTCTTTAAGCTGCCTTGTAGAAAACTTTCCGTCAATGCTATAGGCGTGACGGTACTTTTTGAGTGAAACCAACAAAGCACTACGTTCATCCGCATTACTCATTTCCAGCTTGGCAACCAAGTCTTCCGGAGTATGACTGGCTATCCACTTTAACGTCCTTTGCAACATTCTCGCCATCTTTTCCACTTTCTGTGGTGTATTGGCGATGACATCTGATCTAGTCTCTAATGCCGCATGCAGGAAGTGAGTGCCGGGTATATTTTTAACTGACTCAGGTTGTGACAAGTTGGCAAGAAAGAACACTTTTTTTTCTGCCAGCAAGCGTGAGGCAAAGGGCTCATCCCCCATGATTGCATCAGCTGCTCCAGATAATATGAGTGAAGACTGTTCTTCCCAATTCTGACCTGCAGGTACAATCCGCACCTGATCCAGTGATACGCCGCCTGATTTTAACAACAGCTCCGCCAATTGCTGGGATGTCGTTTTACTGTTTTTGGTACTGGTATTAACACCAATGACCAAACCTTTTAAATCTGAAATCCGCTTAATTTTAGTCTTTAACGAAATACGCACCATCAGAACAAACAGCGGCGCATCATCCACAGCAGCCACTGCCACTACATCTCCACCATTCGCACGTAATGACATGGCCGCAGGTAATCCGGCAACAGCAAAATCGGCATTTCTGGTAATCAGGTGATTGAGTGCAACGGCACCTCCTCCTGTATGAAGTAATAACAGTTTAACGCCTTCATCTCTATCGAAACCCAGCTTTTGAATCAGATCAATTGGGAGATAGGAAATGTTTTTCGGGCCTGGTACGCTCACGACAATACGTTCTTCAGCGAGCGCGGCATGTGATAATGATATTAGCAGTGCCGATATTACAAAGTTTGTAAACTTTATTAACATCCCATCCCCAGTTGCATAAATTTTTATGTTGAGACAAACACCGCTTCCAAGCTGACACATTAGCACAGCAATCGCTTAATTGAGAATACCCGCACCCCATAATGCATATCGTTCCGTCGAGCTCGCGCTGTGCTGTTCTCCAGTGTGACTCTAAGATGAAATGGATACGCGTTTTTATATTAAGGATGGGGGTTGCCGAATCAGGAATCGCCGCGGATTGGCAAATACACTGGGCGACAGCGAATGCGCTAGGTTCCGCTTATAAAGAATTCGGCGATTTACGTCTCTCAACGTTCAACAGTAATAATGTGCGCTTGAATCTTGCCATCGACGGGACCCGGCCCAAATCTCAGGGCGATTGCGTTGGCTGCGTGGTCCGTTGCCTCGCTAAGCCGCGACTTGTCGCGCGCTTCGATTTCATTGCGTAACGGAGTGCCCTGGCAGTAAGCCAGCGCAGGAATCTCAGGAGAGTCAGCCCGACTTCGCTCAGCAATAGTATGCATGCGGGGCTGTGAAACAAAGCCACCACTTTGGATATCTCGCTCAATGGTTGCCGGGTTGTAGTAGCCATGTGGCGTGCGAGACATGAACTGCGGAGGGTTTTCAGGGAATAAAGACTCCAAGGCCACCGATATTACTTGTGCAAACTCGTTCTCCTCAATTCGATCCCAAACGTTGAAGAGCAATACGCCCCCCTTTTCTGAGCACTCGGCATGCTTCCGAGAAGGCTTTGGTTTTATCGGGAAAAAACATGACGCCAAACTGGCACACTACGGCGTCAAACTCCCCATCCTGAAATGGCAATTGCATGGCGTCTGCCTGATGCCACGTCACCGGGCGCTTCGTGCCAAGCTTGAAGGCCATGTCCAGCATGGGCTGATTCAAATCTGTGGCAACAATCCCGGTATTTTCAGGCAATGCGGAAGCAAGGTGACGGGTCAGTACACCTGTACCGGCAGCTATCTCAAGCACGCAAGCAGGCTTAAATGATAACAAGCGATTCGCAAGATCTTCAGCATAGGGCTCAAAGATCATCGGGACAAGATATTCTTCATACAATTTTGGAATTGAACCAGAGAAAATCTTGTCAGAGTCTAGATTACTCATTGCGCTTTCCTTTATTTCGCGTTCACTACACGACCAACACTTCGATAGCCCCTCACTGAGGAAGCCGCAAATTATTGTGCCCAGTGCTCACAATCTAAAAAAATCTTCAACCAGCATGACTGTTTCCTATCAAAACAGCTTGTTTAATATCATCAAGTTACATAGTAGCTTTTAGCAAAGGCAGCAATGCCTTCAATGTGCGTGTATTCAGCACATCCTGCTTTTCCAGCCAGCCTCGCCGGGCCTGCCCTATACCAAAACGCAAATTACTAAAATCCAGCGTATTGTGTGCATCTGAATTAATGCTTACCAGCACCCCTTCTTCCTTGGCCATCTGACACTGGGTGTCCAGCAAATCCAGACGTTCTGGATGTGCGTTCAGTTCAAGGTAACAACCTCGTTTCTTCGCCTCACGGATAATACGCAGCATATCCACATCATAGGGCTCGCGCTGATCGATCAGACGCCCTGTCGGGTGAGCCAGTATTGTGAAGTATGGATGGGCCATGGCGCGCAAGATACGTTCTGTCTGTTTTGTGCGGGAAAGCGCGAACTGACTATGTACCGCACCCACCACCAGATCCAGTCGTGCCAGCACGCTGTCAGGCAAATCCAGGCTACCATCCTCCAGGATATCCACCTCAATCCCTTTTAGCAGTGTCACCCCCTGCAATTCCTCATTCAGTCGGTCGATTTCATCAATCTGCTTCACCAATCGCTGTGGGTCGAGGCCATGGGCAACGGTCAGGTGCCGTGAGTGTTCAGTAATGGCCAGATATTCAAACCCCATTGCCTTGGCGGCGAGTGCCATCTCCTTCAGAGTATTACGCCCGTCTGTTGCCTTGGTGTGCGCATGCAAGTCGCCTTTCAGATCAGCCAATTCAATCAGGTGAGGTAGATGGCCAGCGCGGGCAATTTCAAGTTCACCCCGGTCTTCCCGCAGTTCAGGAGGAATATAGGGCAAACCCACAGTGTGATAAACGGACTCTTCGGTTTCCCCCGCTATGCGAGTTTGCCCCTTGAATACCCCATACTCGTTAATCTTGAGTCCGCGCGCCAGGGCCAGTTTACGTACGGCAATATTGTGCGACTTGGAGCCGGTAAAATAGTGCAGCGCTGAGCCGTAGCTTTCTTCATTCACTACGCGCACATCGACCTGCAAACCGCTTTTAAGCACCACACTGGAACGCGTTGGACCATGGGACAATATCTCGGCGATCTCGTCGTAAGCAGTAAAGTGATCCATCACTTTACTGTCTGCATCGGCTGTCACCAGAATATCCAGATCGCCAACGGTTTCGCGCATCCGGCGGAAACTGCCCGCCACTACCACGCGTTTTACCCCTGAGGCTTTACCCAAGTATGTAATAAGAGTATCAGCATACTGGGCAGCAACCACCAGTTTAAAACGTCGGGCCTGATTAATATGCGATTCTATTGCATCAAGAATGTTGCGTTCGGTTTTTTCACCAAACCCATGCAGGGCACGAATTCTCCCATCCCTGGCGGCGCGGAGTAACTGTTCCAGCGTTTGCACATCCAGATCGTGATACAGTGCTTTTACACGCTTCGGACCCAGCCCGGGGATTTTCAACAGTTCGGTGATTGCTGGCGGCAGTTCCTTGTGCAACCTTTCCAGCAGAGCACACTTCCCGGTTTCCACAATCTCATGAATTTTGGCGTCAAGATCAGTACCTATTCCAGGCAGTTTTGGCAGCTTGCCATCATGCTCCAACAGACTCTTTACATCACGCCCCAGTTCACCCATCGCCCGGGCGGCATTACGATAAGCCCGCACCCGAAAGGGGTTAGCATCCTGAATTTCCAGCAAATCCGCTATCTCTTCAAATATTGCCGCTATGTCCGCATTGTGGATTGGCATAATTTAACTTTGCCCGTACCCGTCAGAGGGATGGGATATTTTCAGTAGCGTAAGTTTTTTCGTACTGCTGCTGACAGCTAATGCAACGCTTGGCCGTGGGATATGCCATCAGTCGTTCAAAGGCAATGCCCTCACCACAGTCCTGGCAAGCGCCAAACTCATTATTTTTAATCCGCAGACGAGCCGCCTCTATATCCCGAATTTCTAGGATTTGCCGGTCAATCATGGCCGCATTTAAATCTGCCAGCATATCGCCCATTGACGCATCCCCGCTATCAGCTGGCACATTACCAATAATTTCGATATATTGGTGCTGTCCAGCATTTGCCAGCTCTTCCCGTACTTCTTCAATCACTGTCTGATATCGCTGATTCAGCACTTCTTTTATCTGCGTTAGCTGTTCTTGTGATAGTTCGCTCATCAAAACCTCCCCTGAAAGATAAATCAACAAATCTGCACACTCATTAAACCTGTTTTGGCATTTCAAATGCGCACTCGCTTTTACAAACATACCTGTTCTTCTGTTAAATAGAATAACACTTTGAAAAACCACAGGCAGTTGTAGCACAAAAGTTGGAATTCAATTACATTATAGTAGTTCTTCATAGCATTGATTTGCAGGCGAATCCCTGCAAAATTAAAGATCCACTCAGATTCACCGTTTATTTAATATCGATTGTTTAAGAAGCCACTCAAACAAACCATTTTGTAAAAATAAGAAGAGTTTTCCCGATGTTAAACCGCTTCATGAAACTACTGTCCGGTAAAGATGCCAAACAATCCAAACCTGATGAAAAAATCACACCTGCTGCCGATAGTGCAGAGTTTAAGCGACTGAATCAGCTTGCTCCGGTATCCAGCAAAAATGGCAGCCTGCCCGCTTCAGAAGAAAACGCAGAAGAGTTAATTGCTGAAAACACCATACCGCCTTCTGTTGTTTGCCGAGAAGCAGTATTAAATAAAGAACAAAAGGTCGCAGGGTACTCATTTACCTTGAGCCGCAATATCAATGAGCGTGTCCGAGCCTCTTCTACTATCGTTCAGCGTTTATATGATGAAGTGCTGCTCAGAAACATTCTGAACATGGATATCCAGCGTTTGCTAGGGCATCGCCTGGCCTTTATCCCTATTCTACCTTCTACCCTTGACCACCCCCTTTTGGAGCAACTTCCTAAAGAAGGGACCGTACTCGTGGTGAGTGCACTTGAACAATGTTTTGCTGGTAGCAGTGTGTTAATAAACAAACTGAATGCACTTAAAAAGCTGGGTTTCCGTATCGGGCTTCAAGGTGATACTGACTTACCTGAAATGCAGCCTTTTATGGAATTAGCAGAATTTATTTTCATCGATATTGGCAAGAACGACCTGCCCACCATTACCACCCAAATCAGTGCGATCAGCAAACTGGTGTTTGACAAAAATCTGGTTGCTACCAACATCAAAACGCTGGACGAATTTCATGTTTGTATCAAACTGCCATTCGCATACTTTCAGGGACAATTCGTCACCAGCAGAGAAGCATGGGCAACCCCCAGAATGGATACGGGACGGATCAAAATACTGGATTTGCTAAACCGCATTCGACAGGACGCCGAAATTGCTGAACTCGCTCAGGCCTTCAAGCAGGATCCTGCTCTTTCCTTCAAAATACTTCGATATATTAACAGTGCCGGTTCTGGTCTGGCTAACAAGGTCAACTCAATCGATCAAGCTTTGCTCATTCTTGGCAGACAAAATCTTTATCGCTGGCTCACACTATTGCTTTTCACGAGTGGTGCAGGAGATGCGCTGGATTGGGCGCTCATGGAAAATGCACTGGTGCGGGCACGTTTAGCTGAATTATCTGCCAGTGACTCATTGCCTGCAAACGAGCGGGACGAACTGTTTGTAACAGGCATTTTTTCGCTTCTGGACATCCTGCTACACTTACCCATGGAAAAAGTTCTGGCCCAAGTCAGCCTGCCACCATTGGCTGTAGAGGCACTGCTGCATAAAAAAGGTAAATACGCCCCCTATCTGGAACTGGCCATCGCCTGCGAAGAATTTGATCAGGAACGCATCACTGTTTTAGCAAAACATCTTGGATTAGAAGTCGCCCATGTCAATGCCTACCATGCCGACGCATTAATCTGGGCGGAACAGGTTAACGAATAGGCTCAACCTTCTGCTTGGGCTAATTCAATAAGATTTCCATCGGGGTCACGCACATACACTGAGAGAATGGCTGAAGAGGCACCTGTTCGGCGTACAGGCCCTTCTATGACGGGAACACCGCACGCTTCAAGCTTGGCCATGACTTCCTTCAATGATCTGTTTATCAAAAAACACAAATCCAGTGACCCCGGCATGGGAGTATATGCCTTAGGCTCAAACTCCCGGCCAAATTCATGCAAATTGATTTTCTGGTGTCCAAAATGTAACGCAAGGCGATTATCACCAAATCGCTCCAGCTTCATTTCAAGAATTTCACTGTAAAATGCCACGCATTTATCCAGATCGCGCGTTGTCAGAACCAAGTGATCAAGGGAAGCAATCATTATTTAACTAACTTCCTCAAATCATCGATGATTTCTTTGGAGTGCCGTGAAGTGTCCACTTTCTGATATACACGTGCGACCTTGCCTTGTGGGTCTATCAAAAATGTATAACGTTTGGCAAACTGCATAATGCCCAGATTCAACAGCGCACCATAACTATCTGTTACTTTGCCGTTTTTGTCGGCAAGCAAAGGAAAAGGCAAATGATATTTTTTTGCGAATTCTGTGTGCGAAGCGGAATCGTCCACACTCACGCCGATTACCTGCGCTCCCAATTCCGTCAGTAAATGCAGGTCATCACGAAAAGTACATGCCTCTTGCGTACAACCCGGTGTGTCATCTTTCGGATAAAAATACAGGACAACCCATTTTCCCTGATAATCAGTCAGTTTCTGATTTTTTCCATTTTGATCTGGCAAATCAAACGCTGGCGCCACTTCGCCTTGCCGGGGGATTTCGCCAGCACTACCCAGCTTTACCCACAACAGTCCCATTACAATAAAAGCCACCAAAATCAGTATTATCTTCATCGCATTCCTTTTCACAACACATCATCCAAAATTCCGGACTGGAACAATCCAGGCCAGCAACCAAAATTGCCGCATCAATCTGAAATCCCTTTATGCACCCACTCGACATCACTAAAATGAAACAGGTGATGTACCGGTGCTTAACCAACATAAATTCAATATGTTGAATTTTTTACACGTTTAATTAAACAGCAATAACGTATAAAATGATACATTGCATAAATAGGATTGTAGAACGCATATATTTATTTTTTCTGGCACATCCAAAAACTGACCGATGCAACAGAAAACTTATAAAGAATAACCAAGAGAAACAATGGACCACAATAACGAGCAACTGCTCATCTACAAAGCGCTATTAACCGCCACAACAAGCCTTGCTCAAGGGAAAACGCCTGATGAAGTGCTGAGAGCTGCTTGTGATGCCCTTATTGCCTCCTCAAAACATATTTGTCTGGCGTGGATGTACCTGGGCAATCCAGATAACGAAACAATAGTGCCTTCTTATGCCGTTGGCCGCGCTTCCAAATACGCTTCAACAGTGATAATCGACCGTTCTCCGGAATCGATGAAAGGGCCAGGCAGACGTTCACTGGCAACCAACCAACCTGTACTGGTAAGAGTAAAATCGGATACCACCTTTGGCTTATGGCGCGAGCAAGCCATTCAGCATGGTCTGGCAGAAGCCCTGACATTGCCTATTGGCAACCCTGGCAAGCCATGCCGCGGGCTTATCGTTATCTTTGCAGACATACCCGATTATTTCGAAAATATTGGGAATGAGCCTTTCCTCGCCTTTTCTCAGTTAGCCACAGTGGCGTTGGAACAAGCCAGCCTGAAATTAAACCTCGAAGAAATGGCCACAATTGATTCCACAACCCAGCTCTTCAATCGACGTGCTTTCCAGGAAATTATCAATCGTGAATATGCACAGGCTGTCAGGTCTAAAAATCCTTTTAGCTTAATGCTGATTGACCTTGATCGCTTCAAGTTACTCAACGATAACTATGGCCATGCAATCGGTGACGAAATTTTACGGGGTGTCAGCGAAGTATCCAGAAAACTATTGCGGGCTAATGACTGGATAGGAAGATGGGGGGGGGAAGAGTTTCTGGCTATTTTGCCGAATACACGTGAAGAAGAAGCGCTGAATATTGCCGAACGTCTACGAGAGGAAATTGCCCAGTTTTCCATTCAGCTGAACCAGCAACAGATCAAGACTTCAGCGAGCATCGGTGTATCCAGTTACCCCCTAGATGGCGATACAACTGATTTCCTCATTGCGGCTGCAGATGCCGCATTGTATGAAGCAAAAAAGACTGGCCGAAACCGGGTTGTCGCTGCAAAGGAAAAGCAGGAAATCTACTCTATTGCAGCCAAAATAAATTCTGCAATCCAAACAAACAAACTGGTTCCCGCCTACCAAACCATTGTAGATTTAAAAACCCGAACCACAGTTGCCGAAGAAGCGCTGGCGAGAATAATTGATGAACATGATAATCCCATTGATGCGATCCACTTTATCAATGCTGCATCCGAGTTGCAGCTAACCCATCTTCTGGATTACCAAATTATCAGTCAGACAATGAATCGCTGTGCACTTAACATTGCTGGCGGCGGTGAACGCATTGCACATTTTGTGAATATTTCAGCAGACCTCCTACTCCATCAAGAACTGGTTCACAGTCTGTTTGCTGAAGCTCAGGCAGCCTGCTCACTATGCGGCATTGATCTGGGACCAACAAAACCACTCGTCCTTGAAATCACCGAGAGACAGTTATTGGGTGACATTCAAGCCGTAAAAGCCAAGCTGGCACCCTTCCTGGAATTTGGCATGCGGCTTGCAGTTGATGATTTTGGAAGCGGCTATTCATCGTTCCAATACTTAGCAGAACTACCCATCTCCTTCCTTAAAATCGAAGGAAGCCTCATCATGCAAGTCAAAGACAAGCGCATCAGAAAAATCGTTAAAGGCATTAATGACATCGCAAAAGATCTTAACCTGACAACCATTGCTGAATATGTGGAAGATGAGGATACTGCAGACATTTTATGCGATTTGGGAATAGACTGGGGTCAGGGATTTTTATTTGGCCACCCGGTAATTTAAACTTTCCCCGCTAGCGCATAAAAACGAATACGTTCAATACACATTTACTCGTGGCGGACGCCACTTGATAATCAACCTTTTATCTAACGCATCTCCGAACTTTCGGATCGAAGATGCGTCAGGCTAATACTCCGTCAGATAGGGCTGTTACTTGGCTTCTTTTTTATCTTTAGTGCTGTCATCCTTGGATTTTTTGTCCTTTTTCTTGACATCATCCTTGGTTTTTTTGGCGCTGCTTTTATCTGTTTTGCCGGCGTCTTTTGCGCTATCTTTTTCTACAGCAACAGACTTGGCGGCATCATCTTTTTTTGCATCCGCCTTGGCTTTGCGGCTGGATTTCTTGTCTTCAGCTGATTTAGTATCTTTGGCAGAAGCGGTATCAGCTGCTGGTTGAACTACGTCTTTCGTCGATGCTTTTTTACCTGAAGATTTTTCTTCTGCTGGTTTAGTTTCATCCTTGATTGCTGATTTTTTGGCTGACGCTTTTTCAGCTACCGGGCTGGCAGCATCCTTTTTTTCCGCAGACTTATCCTTTGCAGTATCTTTCTTCTCTGAAACTTTATCATCCGCAGGTTTGATCGTTCCCTTAGTTGCAGATTTCTTGTCATCCATCATGTCACCCATTGCCGGCTTGGAAACCACAGGCTTCGATGCGGGTTCAGCCATTGGCTTAGTGCTCATTGGCGCTTTTGGTTCCATTTTTTTGACATCTGCAGCTTTCGCTTCACTCTTGACAGGAGTAGACGCACCTTTCACATCAATCTGTTCACGAATCTTGTTCAGCGTACCGGCACCGATCCCTTTTACTTTATCCAGATCATCAACCGTTTTAAAGCGCCCGTTTGCATTGCGATACTCAATAATTGCCTGAGCTTTGGCAGGACCAATTCCATTTAGCGATTCCAATTCCGCTTGCGATGCGGTATTGATATTAATTGCTGCAAACGCCATTTGCATAAATGCAAAAAATGTCGCTATAAACAGTACTAGCTTTTTCATTGCTGCTTCTCCTGATTGTAGTAAATAGTCCTGCCTGTTAAACCTGCTGGCACAGCTATAACGCATATACCCCTGATTTGGTTACAGACTGCCTTAATTTAAATCAGCCGAAAAACTTTCCCTTAAGCAGGCTAAGGCCTTCTTCAAGCAAACCGCCTTCTGGTAAAGCACCGTTTGGTGTGAGTTTATCTATCACTTGGGGCAATACAGAGGCTAATCCCTGTGACAGCACTTCAGTAGATAAACCTGTTTTCGTGGCGATTTGCTGAATGGTGTCGTTTCCAAGCACCTGTTCCAGTTGACTGGCATCGATTGCCTGATTTTCACCTGTACCCACCCAAGAGCTGGCAATATCGCCCAACCCCTTATTTTTGAAAGCATCAACCAACCCAGCAAGCCCGCCACCCTGATAATTTTGAACGAGCTCCAGCGCACTTTGCAACACCGCATTATTTGCATTACCACCCGTAGCTGCGCCGCCCAACATACCACCAATCTGATCCAGTAAACCCATAATTTTCTCCAGTTACGATATTCAATTGAAGCAACGATTCACTATAGTATGTTGCCGTATCAAGGTAAATATTTTTATTGCGCAGCCAGTCACTTTCACTGCTATACTTGATTAACGTACATTAATCATATTTTAGCCACCTGCAAAACATCATGACCAAGAACCACGGCGGAAAGCGCCCCGGCGCAGGGCGCAAATCCGGCTCAGGCCAGTTTGGCGAGCCCACAGTTCCCTTGCGCATACCTGTCAGCCAGAAAGATCGCATTCTCCGCTTGCTGGCAATACCCGAACAACCAACCTTAACCATCACTCAAGGATGGCCGTCAGGTGCTGGCATTTTTTTCCCCAGCATAGGGGCACCACACCTGCCACTCCCCCAGTTTGGCCATCGTATTTCCGCCGGCTTCCCTTCCCCGGCTGACGACTATATAGAAGACCGGCTGGATTTAAACGAATACCTGATACACCACAAAGAAGCGACATTCTTCCTGCGGGTAAAAGGCCACTCCATGACAGGTGCCGGGATTCATGATGGGGATATGCTCATCGTAGACCGATCTCTTAATGCAGATGACGGTAAAATCGTCATCGCTGCACTGGAAGGCGAGCTGACCGTCAAACGGTTATCACTCAAAAGCGGGAGAATTGCCTTAATCGCAGAGAACCCTGATTACCCCCCTATCGTTTTAAAAGATGGCCAGGAAATCACTATCTGGGGCGTGGTAACCAGCGTTATTCACAAGGTTTGATTATGGCAGCGCGCGCTATCGCTCTGGTGGATTGCAATAATTTCTACGTTTCCTGCGAACGGGTGTTTCAACCCCGGCTGGAACACAAACCGGTTGTCGTACTTTCCAACAACGATGGCTGCGTGGTCGCCCGGTCCAGCGAGGTAAAAGCACTGGGTGTCAAGATGGGCATCCCCTTTTTCCAGATTCAGGATTTAGTACGGCAACACAAAATTATGGCTTTTTCTTCCAATTACGCGCTGTATGCCGACATGAGCAACCGGGTCATGTCTATCCTTGCCCAGTTCAGTCCTCATCAGGAAATTTACTCCATTGATGAGTGTTTTCTGGACCTGACGAGCTTCAATCGCCTGGATTTAACTGCGTATGGCCAGCAAATTCGCAGACGTATTCATCAGTGGCTAGGCTTACCCGTTTGCGTGGGTATTGCCTCCACTAAAACACTGGCGAAACTGGCTAATCATATTGCAAAAAAAAATCCGGATTTTCAAAGTGTCTGCAACCTGAACACACTGTCACCAGCCAAAACAGACGCATTATTTTCCCGCATTGAAGCAGGTGAAGTATGGGGCGTAGGCAGACGCATCAGAGAACGATTAAGCGAAATGGGCATCCACAGGGTCAAAGATTTACGAGATGCAGAACTGAAGGCCATTCGCAGTCAATTTGGCGTCGTACTGGAACGCACTGTCATGGAGTTGCGCGGCACCCCTTGCATTTCACTGGAAGAAATTGCACCTGCCAAGCAGCAGATCATGTCCTCCCGTTCTTTCGGCATGCCGGTTTTTGCGCTTAAGGATTTGCAAGAAGCAGTCAGCAGCTACATGACCCGCGCAGCAGAAAAACTGCGCCGACAGCACTCACTGGCTGGTGCGATCACGGTCTACATTCACACCAATCCACACAAAGTACGCGAGCCGCAATACCAGAAAAGTATCACTCTGCCACTAGTAGAATCCACCGACAATACACTCACGCTGGTGAATGTCGCGTTAATCGGACTCGAATATATTTATCGCCCGGGCTATTGCTATCAGAAAGCAGGCATCATGCTGTTGAACATTATTCATGCAGACCAAAAACAGCCTGATTTATTCAGCACTGCCAACCCGCAAATTCCCGCCAAATCCCGCGACATGATGCGCTGCATGGATCACATCAATGCATTAATGGGAAAAAACACTGTACGCCTTGCCAGTGCAGGTATCGAACAAGACTGGAAAGCCAGAACCGACAGAAAATCACCCAACTACACAACGCGCTGGGAAGAACTTGCCATCACCACTTAACGCAGGCCAAACCACTCACGCATCGAGATGCCCAACCTTCACCAGAATCGTACAGCCTTCAACACTAAACGGTTGATGTGCACTCATATGCGGATTTCTGAGCCACGCACCTTGCGGATAAGTACCATACTCATCCTGAAAAGTCCCCTCCAGTACAAAAATCTCCTCTCCGCCAAAATGACGATGGGGCTGAAACTGCGTGCCGGGTTGCCAGCGAACAAGTGCCGTGTGCTCACCCATAAACTCACTTAACGGCAGCACCTCCAATCCCGGTACCAAACCCGGCGACCACTGCGCATCATGTGAATTCACAACGACTCGCTGCGTGTCACCTTCCTTGGCATACCGCAACTTCACGAACAGTGTGCATCCATCTTTACTGAATGGCTGATGGCTTGAACCTGGTGGATTCTTCAAATACGTCCCTGCCGGATAAGTACCCAATTCGTCTTCCAAAATACCTGCCAGCACAAAAATTTCCTCCCCACCGGAATGCACATGAGTTTCAAAATGCGAACCTGCTTCATAGCGCACAACCGATGTTGCCCTGGCCTGCTCGCCCCCATCCCGTTCCAGCATCTTGCGCAACACACCCGGCATAGGAGAGGCTACCCAGGGCAAGGACGAAGAATCAACCACAACGCGTTTAGAGTGATCCGCATGAATAATCATCAAAAACTCCAATTCAACAAAAGAAGGATACACCTACGATTTGGCAATTATGCTTGATATATAGGCAAACAACGTATCAACAAGGTAATATAAAAAAAGGGTCTTAGGAAGTTAAGCACGTTTTAAAGTGTGCTAACTTCCTAAGATGATTAATAAAAATAGATATTATTGCCGTTCTCGAATCAGCGAAG
>NZ_SMCO01000031.1 GCF_004346685.1 Sulfurirhabdus autotrophica | reverse complement strand
GGAGCAATCACCTGAACGGGTCAAAAGTTACTTTCAGGATATCCACGTAAAATATGCCGCATGAAAAATTCAAACTTCATCTGGCCGGATCAATAGTTGTTTGATTAACGCACGAATAGCTGTTGCGGAGCATGCGCCCCCTGTTTCAGTGGTCACATGGCTGCCAAAGAAATGTTTCAGCTCGTATATGCCGCGGGGGGTGTGCATGTATTTCTGGGTGGTAACGCGTGAAATGGTCGATTCGTGCAGTTCAACCGTTTCTGCGATTTCACGTAAAACCAGAGGGCGCATGGCAACGTCGCCATGTTCGAAAAAATGCTTCTGACGATCAACAATGGCTTGAGAAACACGTAAAATCGTTTCAAAACGTTGCTGAATATTTTTGATCAACCATTTGGCTTCCTGCAATTGATTCGCCATTTGCTGACTGGAAGCGTTGCCGGTGTTTTGAAGAATGTTTGCATACATTTTATTGATGCGCAGCTTGGGCATGGCGTCCGGGTTCAAGCTGGCTACCCACATGCCTTTTACCTTCTTGACGATCACATCGCAGATCACATAGCGAGTTTCATCGGTGGAATAATTGCCGCCAGGTCTTGGGTTTAAATGGGTAATCAGATGCTGAATCTGACGAATGCCTTCGTCGTTAGTGTGTAATGCTTTCTTGAGTTTATTGTAATCGCGAGAGGCCAGGCTATCCAGATGGCTGCGTACCGTGAGCAGCGATTCGGTTCTGTAGGGTGTATCTTCGGGCAGCGCTTTCAGTTGCAAAGCCAGACATTCAGACAGATTGCGAGCACCAATGCCAATAGGATCAAAATTCTGCAAATGCTTGAGGGCAATTTGTAGTTCAATGGGTTCGATTTCCAGCTCTGGCGGCAGCATGGTAGCTAACTCATCCAGGTCCTGAATCATATAACCTGCGTCATCCAGTGCATCGATGAGCATTTCTACCAGGGTTCTGTCGCGATCAGGGAGTTGAGTCAGGTTCAACTGCCACAAGAGATGCTGGCGTAGTGTGGTTGTTTCAGCTTCCAGTTTAGGTGAATCCGATTCGTCGTTTTCATCTCTTGGAGTGCCGTAACTGGTGTTATCGTCATTCCAATGGTCATCATTATAGTCTTCATGTTCCGAGGTAGTTTCGGTGGGTTCTTTTTCCTGAGGGGATTCAGCGGGTGATTCACTCTGAGGAATACTGATTTCAGCGTCTTGAGGGGGAAGATACTCATCGCCGTTTTTTTCAATTCTTTCAAGCAACGGGTTGTCTTGCAGAAAAGTCTCAACCTCCTGGCTCAATTCCAGAGTGGAAAGTTGCAACAAACGAATCGAAAGCTGCAGTTGCGGCGTTAGCGTCAGTTGTTGTGAAAGTTTGAGTTGTAAGCTGTGTTTCATTAAATGTGATTAAATGCTTCAGGCTTCGAGTTAAATATAAGGTGTGGGTTAAATAAGCCACGCGCATCAATACAACTGGAACAACGTTCTATAGCCGGAAATGCTCCCCCAGGTAAACTTTTCTCACACTTTCATTATAAATGATTTCATCCGGTTTGCCGAAGGCCAATACAGTTCCTTCATTGATAATGTAGGCGCGGTCGCAAATGCCCAGTGTTTCACGGACATTGTGGTCCGTGATCAGCACACCGATGCCTCGGTCCGTCAGGAAACGAATAATTTTCTGAATGTCGATCACTGCAATAGGATCAACTCCTGCAAATGGTTCATCCAGTAGAATAAATCGGGGCTGGCTGGCCAATGCACGGGCAATCTCCACCCTTCTACGCTCTCCGCCAGAGAGACTCAAGGCGGGATTGCCACGAAGATGCTCGATGTGTAACTCGTGTAGCAGTTCGTCCAGTTGATTCTGAATCTGCTGAGTTGTCAAGGACTGCAATTCCAGGATAGCCTGGATGTTTTCTTCAACGGTCAGCTTGCGAAAGATAGAGGCTTCCTGAGGTAAATAGCTTAAACCCAGGCGTGCCCGGCGGTGAATAGGCATTTTCCCCAGCTCTTTCCCATCCAGCTGGATATTTCCGCCGTCTAGTCCAACCAGTCCGACCATCATGTAAAAACAGGTTGTTTTACCGGCGCCATTAGGCCCTAGCAAGCCAACAACTTCACCGCTGCTGACTTCCAAAGAAACATCCTGCACCACAGTGCGGGATTTGTACCTTTTTTTAAGACCGGATGCTTTCAGTTCACTCATTAGAATCGGTTCAATCTTTTTCTTTTTGTTAGTTCTGGCACTGTCCAACAGGGATTGGCGCAGTTGAGAACGCGAAGGTTATTTTAACGCTTTCCCAGCACTTTCTGCTGGCTGGGCGGCAGGAGCAGTTGCACCTGCGCCACTGGCTGCGGGCTTGATTTTAGGCTGAATGACAGCACGAACCCTGCCACCACTGGTTGTGCCTTTGTCCTTGTCGCCCCCCAGAACCTGGAAAAACTCGGTTCTGGCATCATAAGAAATATAATTGCCTTGTACTTCATCTTGATTGCGCTTCATGCGGGCGTGATTAAACAGCTCTGCCTTGTCTGCTTTCGCATTGTATTCGATGCGATCGGCAAAGCCTTCAATATATTCGTCGTAACCTTCACGCTTTTGCTTGAAAGTGGCGGGAGCACCATACACTGTGCCGTGCTCAAAACCCTCTGCACCTTGCTTGACAATCAGTTTGTCTCCCCTGATGACCAATGTTCCCTGAGTCAGTATCACCTTGCCCTGATAAATGCTTGTTTGCTTTGAATCATCTACTGTAACAGTATCGGCTTCAAGATTAACGGTTTTTTCACGGTCAGCTTTTTCAGCAAATGCTGAAAACGAGCATAACAGCAAGAAGCAGCCCAGCACTAAAAATTGGGTCTTAAATGGTTGTGCAGACTTACTTTGCTTTGTCATAACGTCCTTTTACACGGGAAAGTAGCTTGTAGGTTCTCGTATTGTTCTCTAATTCTAAGCCAATCGCAGAAATATTGGTATGTGCGTCTTTGATAACGACAGGTTTATCTGTGCTGACCAGCCCCTTGTCAGGGATAATATGCAGATATGTGGTGTTTAAGGTCATCTGGCTGTCTATGCCTGCTGCCTCGCGAGTAACCTGAACGTGACCGGTGAAATAGACATGATCTCCGTCTTTGGAGATAAGCCCCTTGTCTCCAGAAATATGTAATGGTGGTTTGTCCTTAGCCAGGCTGCTGAAGTAGGGGTGTTCCAGGTGTGTGCTGTCATCATCTGGATAATGTGTCATCTTGTTGGCTATGAGTGTGTAAGCCGGTGTGCCATCTTCTCCCAGGCGTGTGGCAGAAAATCGATCAATAATATAGTCTGGGTCATGTCGATTGCTGCCATCCTGTTTTGGAGGGGGCGGCTGCACAGACTGGTCCAGCCAGTATGTCAGACCGGCAAGCAATAACATTAAGCCTATGGGAAACCAGATGGCGACTCTATCGTTCATTTAAGAGAGATATTGTGCCATTTGTGCATCGTAGGTTCCCTGTGCCTGCATCATTAATTCGCAAATTTCACGTACAGCGCCATGGCCACCGGCCAGCTTGGTGACGAAGTGGGCATGCTGTTTTGCCAATTGATGACCATTGGCAACGCACAGGGCCAAACCGCAGCGGCGCATAACGGGCAAATCAACTACATCATCTCCCATGTAGGCAACGTTCTCAGGCGCGAGCTGCAAGGCATCAATCAGATGTTCATAAGCCTCAACTTTATTTTCCACACCTTGATAAATATGTTCTATACCCAGGTTTTTGGCGCGATGAAGAACCAGTTTGGAAGTGCGGCCAGTAATAATTGCCAGATCTACTCCAGAACGCTTGAGCATTTTCATGCCGTGGCCATCCAGTGAATTGAACGCTTTCAACTCTTGCCCATCATCCGTAAGGTAAAGACTGCCATCGGTCATGACACCATCTACATCAAAAATGACCAGCTTAATTTGTTTTGCTCGCGTAAAAAATTCTTGCATAAGTTCAATTCTCGGTTGAAATGCTTTCGTGTAATTTCACGGGTACCTGATTAATTACACTACACCTGCACGCAGTAAATCGTGCATGTTAAGTGCGCCCAGCAGTTGCTGATTTTCGTTGGTTACCAGCAAACCGTTAATTTTGTATTGTTCCATTACCTGAACGGCTTCAGCAGCCAGCTTGTTGGCATCGATGGTACGGGGTGATTGCGTCATGACCTGTGTGATCAGCGTCGTGTGTATGTCCAGATTTTTGTCCAGGGTGCGTCGTAAATCGCCATCTGTAAACAAACCCAGCAATTTATCTTTTTCATCTACCACGGCAGTCATTCCCATGCCTTTACGCGACATCTCCAGTAATGCTTCAGACAGTAACGCGGTTTGAGTGACTTTTGGCAAAGCAGCGCCAGCATGCATAATGTCTTTTACATGCACTAAGAGGCGACGGCCTAGCGCACCTCCAGGATGGCTGCGCGCAAAATCATCTGCCCCAAAACCCCGTGCGTCCAGTAAAGCAATCGCCAAGGCATCACCCAGTGCCAAAGAAGCTGTGGTACTGGCAGTTGGCGCTAGTCCTAGGGGGCATGCTTCTTCTTTAACTGAAGCATCAAGATGCACATCCGCTTCCCGTGCTAAAGTGGAGTTGGCATTGCCTGTCATGGAAATCAGTTTTGCGCCCTTACGCTTGACCATGGGCAAAATTGAAACGAGTTCTGCGCTTTCACCTGAGTTGGAAAGCGTAATCAGCACATCGTTAGAGGTAATCATCCCCAGATCACCATGGCTGGCCTCTGCAGGATGCATAAAAAATGCTGGCGTGCCTGTGCTGGCCATGGTGGCAGCGATTTTTCGTGCAATATGACCTGATTTCCCCATGCCGCTAACCACAACTCGCCCTTGGCAGTGTAAAATAATTTCAAGAGCTTTTATGAATTGCTGATCCAATCTGTCGATGAGGGCCATGACGGCTTCAGCTTCAATTTTGAGCACTTTGCGCGCGAGATCAAGCGCCAGATCAGTCGGGTGGGGATCTTTCCCCTGATGAGTTTCGTTAGGAATCATGGACTGGAAGTATACTAGAGACTGAAAGGGCTGCAAAACACTTCGCTTATACTGATTGCATAGCAGGGTGTTGGCGAGTATCTTTTTGTGTTTTTCAGACCCGTTATTATTGGGTCTATTAACTGCCGGATTATGCTGCTGGCAGTTTGTTCGCTTTACTGATTTAGAAGCGTTTCGAGTTCGGGTAGTCGAGAAATAACGAATAATATTAGGAACCGAATGCATAACACTTTATCCCTTGTACTGATACTACTCGCTGCCGCCGTGCTGATGGTGGCGCTGTTTCGTGTCTTGCGTTTGCCTCCCATGCTGGGTTATTTACTGGTTGGTATGCTTATCGGTCCGCATGCGTTTGGTTTGATTCAGGATAGCGCCCAGACCCGTTATTTAGCTGAGTTTGGCGTGGTATTTCTGATGTTTAGCATCGGGCTGGAATTCAGCCTGCCTAAATTGCTTGCGATGCGAAAGCTGGTATTTGGTTTGGGCGGGGCTCAGGTGGTTCTCACGCTTTCAGTTGTCTGGGTGATCAGCTGGGTCTTAGAATTAAACTGGATGACAGGTATCGCGTTGGGTGGGGCGCTGGCTATGTCATCAACAGCCATTGTTAGCAAAATGCTGTCTGAGCGGCTTGAGTTGCAATCACCCCATGGTCGTCAGGTCATTGGTGTGCTGTTGTTTCAGGATCTGGCTGTGGTGCCTTTACTGATCTTGATCCCTGCGCTTGCTGCTGGTGGGGGTAATTTAGGTATGGCGCTGGGTGTGGCTGCCATAAAAGCGGTAGTGGTGCTGACTGTATTGCTTTACTTCGGCCAGCGTTTGATGCGCTCATGGTTCCATCTGGTCGCCAGCCAGAAATCTTCTGAATTGTTCATGCTCAACGTGCTGCTGATCACGCTGGGGCTGGCTTATTTGACCGAACTTGCAGGCCTTTCTCTCGCGCTTGGTGCATTTCTGGCCGGTATGTTGATTTCTGAAACGGAATACCGCTACCAAGTGGATGACGACATCAAGCCATTCCGTGATGTATTAATGGGATTGTTTTTTATTACCATCGGCATGTTGCTGGATTTTGGTGCGGTAGTGCAAAATTTCGGTTGGGTTGCACTGGTGCTCACTGCGCTGGTGCTGGGAAAACTGGCCTTGATTGTAGGGTTGGGAAGGTTGTTTGGATATGATACGGCCGTTGCATTGCGTACTGGATTAGGTCTGGCGCAAGCGGGTGAGTTTGGCTTCGTGTTGTTGTCCCAGGCTGGCGCTTTGAATCTGGTTGATGCCGGAACGCTGCAGATTGTTCTGGCTTCGATGCTGATTTCGATGATGCTGGCTCCTTTCATGATTCAATATACAGAAGTCATCGTACGGCGCTTATGCGGGAGTGAGTGGGTTGGTCGTGCCAAGGATTTACACGAAATTTCTGTGCGCAGCTTTGCCGCGACAGGCCACGTGATTATTTGTGGTTATGGCCGTAGCGGTCAGAACTTGGCGCGTTTTCTGGACCAGGAAAATGTCCCTTATATTGCACTGGATCTCGACCCACAAAGGGTAAAAGATGCCGCAGGCGGGGGTGAAAGCGTGGTATTTGGTGATGCTGCACGCCGTGAAGTGTTAATAGCAGCAGGCTTAAAACGTGCCAAAGCCATCGTTGTGACTTATGCAGAAGTGGCCTCTGCCATGAAAATTTTACGGCACGTTCAGGAATTGCGCCCTGAATTACCAGTTATTGTTCGCACGTTGGATGATACCGATCTGGAAAAACTCATGCAGGCTGGTGCCACTGAAGTGGTGCCAGAAGTGCTGGAAGGCTCACTCATGCTGGCTTCCCATGCACTGATGTTGCTGGGTGTGCCGCTGTCTCGCGTGATTAAACGCATTCGTGATGTGCGAGAACAGCGGTATGGATTGTTCAGGGGCTTCTTCCGGGGTGTCAGTGACGCCAGTCTGGAGCAATCCGAATTAGTGCAACCCCGGTTGCAATCCGTGCTAATCAGTCAGGGTGCTGCAGCAGTAAATAAAACCATTGGTGAATTGGGGCTGGATGAGTTTCTGATTGAAGTGCTGGCAGTACGCAGGCACAACATTCGAGGCTTAAATCCTTCGGCAGATACGTTGATTGAAGCGGGCGATGTGCTGGTGCTACGGGGTGCGCCAGAAAACTTGGCGGTTGCGGAAATACGGCTGTTGCAGGGGTAATATAAAAAGGCGCCTCAGAGGCGCCTTTTTATTCGTTTCTTAAATTACTTTAAATGTTTTTGCAGACTGTGTATCTTTTTACCCCGTCATCCACGTAATCAGCTGCATCGGAAGCAGCTGGGCCTAAAGTTGTTCCTCCTCGAACTTGACCTGTTGTGCCAATACCATCATCAAATTGACTATCAATTGCGTTAGCAATGGCTGCAGGGAGATTAGAAGTGCAAACAACTAGCCCAGTGAGCCCAAATGCGCCTGTTTGAACCGTGGTTATTCCTCCAACAGAATTCGTCGGAGGGGTTTGAGTATTTGTTGGTCCGGATATAAATCCAGATAAGCGCAAATGTTGCCAGAATAGATTTGATTCAGCTACGGTTGCTGGTGCAACGGGGGTTACAGTGACTACGCCATCTCCGTTACCTTTTACAGTAACTGCAGATGTCCATCGAGTCTCGGCATTAGGATCATCACCTGGAATAGCACGGTATCTGTCTTGATAGCCATAGTAGGCAGCTGACACACCATTCAAATCATTTGCCACATTTCTGATCTTGGCCTGGGTAATCATTTCCTGGCCTTTCAGCACGCCGCCAAGTATCAAACCAATGATAACCAGCACGATCGCAATTTCAATTAAGGTAAAGCCCTTTTGGTTTTGCATGTTTATTATTTCCATTTGTTATTTTGTATCAAGCTAGAACAACGCAAAAAATATGCCACTGCATGCGTGATCAGGATTGTAACCATATTTAAGTAAAAACAAGGCAAATAGCGGGTATTTTTAGATTAATTAAAATTTAATTTGTCTCGCTGTGTTGGTTATTTGACATGAGTGATGAAATTTCATCACTCATGTGGATGCGTTGAGTTTCCATTCGACTTGGTTTTTATTGATGTGACGAGTTATTTTGAAAGCAATATTGGCTATCAAGTGAGTACATGGTCAGGGCGGAAAAACGCAAATCAGCAGGAAAGTAAATTAAAGACACCGTTGTGGAATTGTCAGTAACATAAAGCATAGCTGAAACCGAGGCTTGACTAGCTGTTTTAACATTTGCATGGCACAATGCGAAAATATTGTGATGTCATGTTCATAATCAAAATAAATCCAATTTTAAGGCGGAGAAATTATGCGGTCAGGACGTTTGGGTGGGTTGGTAGTGCTGGTGGTGGCCATAGCTGCGTTGGCCTATTGGTTTTGGCCAGGCAGCAGTGCTAAGCACCAGGCTGAAGATACTGCGCAACTTGCCAAATTTGCCTTGGTGGAAGCCAACGACCGGAGCTTCGATGGTGGTCCTGCACTTTCGCTGACATTTACACAACCGCTGGATGCTTCTACCCGCTATGACGAGTTTGTCCAAGTTTTTGAAATGCCAGCACGGGCTGGTGAACGGAGCGCACCCCAAACTTCGGAAGGAGAGGAAACCGGGTATGAGGAGGCTCCTCCCGCTGAGCCGTCCAGTGTTAGTGTAACGCCTGAAGATACCGAAACCAAGGGTGGTAAGGTGGTTACCGGTGCCTGGGTTATAGGTGAAAATCCCCGTCTTTTGTATTTTCCTCACATCAAGCCGCAAACGCGTTATATCGTTCAAGTTAATCCTAAGCTGAAAGCAACTGGGGGGAGTTTGCTCGGGGCCGAAGCGCGTTATTCGATTCGTACTGGTGCTGTGTCGCCTGCTTATTACTTTGCCAGCCGTGGCATGGTATTGCCAGCGAAGCAAAATGGTGGTTTGCCTGTGGTGACAGTGAATGTGCCTGAGGTGGATGTGCAGTTTTTACGTATTAAAAATGAACGCCTACCGGATTTTCTGGAGCAAGTCATTGCAGGGCCAGCAAAGCCTAAAAAGAAACCCAATGAAGAGGGTGAAGAAGAAGGAGAGGGAGAAGACTGGCAATATGATTCAGCTCACCAGTCATTGAATGGTGCGGTGCCACATTATGAGCTGGACAAGCTGCACAAAATGGCTGAAAGCGTTTATACCGGCCGATATTTAACCGAGCAAAAAAAGAATCGACGAAGTGTGACCTACATCCCCGTGGAAGATGAGAAAGAGCTTCAGGAACCCGGCATTTATGTGGCAGTGATGACACAGCCCGGGCGCTTTCGTTATGAGCATCAAACCACGTATTTCTATGTGAGTGATCTTGGATTGCACTTGCGGTTGTTCGAAAATTCGGCCGATACGTTTGTGAGTTCCCTCACCGATGGTAAGGCTGTGAAGGGGGTGGAAATATCCTGGTTAGACCAGCGAGGCAAGGTGCTGGCACGTGGTGAAACGGACGGTGATGGTCGCGCTGCCTTTGCCGAGCGGGTGAAAGATGCGCGGGTGGTACTGGCAAAAAAAGGCAAGCAGATAGCCATGATCGCGCTGAAAGAACCCGCCCTCGATCTTTCCGAGTTTGATATTACCGGCGCACCATATAAACCGGTGCGGTTGTTTGCCTATTCCGGGCGAAATCTTTACCGCCCGGGTGAGACATTTGATCTTTCGATATTGGCACGGGATGCAGATGGACACTCGGTTCAGGCGCAACCGATACAAGCGATTCTCAAACGTCCGGATGGACGTAGTCAATTTACAGCAGCGTGGCAAGGCGATAAACGCTTCCCGGGCTATTTTCTGAAACGTCTGGCACTGCCTGCAGATGCGCCAACCGGGTTTTGGACACTCGAACTGCGAACAGATCCTGCGAGCAAAATTCCCAATACAGTGTATCGCTTCGGTGTGGAAGAGTTTTTGCCTGAACGGATGAAGCTGGACTTGAGCAGTCAATCCCCTGCTCTTGAGCAGGGCGCCACATTTGATATTGATGTAAAAGGTACCTACTTGTATGGCGCACCGGCGGCGGGTAATCAATTGCTTGGGGTGGTGCAGTTCGAGCGCAACCGCAATCCGCTAGCGGCAAAGTATCCTGGTTTTGAGTTTGGCGATTTTGCAGAAGATGATGCCAAGAGCCGTGAAGAGCTTCCAGAAACAAAGCTGGACGAAGAGGGGCTGAGCCAGGTGACTGTTGATGTATCGAAAGCTAAAGGGCGCCATTCGCCATTCTCGGTCAGGGCAACCATGAGCTTGCTGGAAACAGGTGGACGGCCGGTTATTCGAACCATCGAACGCGTGCTTTGGCCGGCGAAAACACTGATTGGTGTGCGGCCATTATTTACCGGGGAATACACGCGGGAGAATTCGCCTGTTGAATTTGACGTGGTGCGAGTGGATCAGCAAGGCAAAATGATTGCTGCGAAAGGTTTGCCGGTGCGCTTGTTTCGCGAAGACAGGGATTATTACTGGCGGTTTGAGGATCAACGAGGTTGGCATTCCGGATTTACCGAGACAGATGAACTGGTTGAAACGCGCACTATTTCAGTTGCTGCCTCTGGGCGGGCCAAACTCACGCTACTGGTTCGTTACGGACGCTATCGGGTAGAGATTCTTGATCCAGAAACCAATCAGACCCTGCGCTATCGTTTTTATGCAGGCTGGAGCGCCAAGACCGATGAAGCACAAGGTACACGGCCAGATCGCGTAGCGATGAAGCTGGATAAGCCGGCCTATACCGAGGGTGATACGGCAAAGCTCACCATTACACCGCCCCATGATGGTGAGGCGCTGGTGACGGTGGAAGGGGATCGCATTCTGTGGGTAAAACGAATCAGTGTTTCTGCCAAGGGAACTGATCTGAAGATTCCGGTGGCAAAAGAGTGGCTTCGGCATGATCTGTATGTCACGGTGACATCATTGCGACCAGGCAGTCAAGGTGATCTCGTCACGCCTGCCAGAGCCATCGGTATTGTCCATTTGCCACTGGAGCGCTCAGGCCGACATTTGAACGTCACCCTTGAAGCCCCACAGAAAATGCGCCCTGAAACCGTCATGAAGGTGAAAGTACGAGTGCCGGAGGCCAAAGGCAAGCAAGCCGTAGTGACGCTTTATGCGGTGGATGTGGGCATTTTAAATATTACCCGTTTTGCCACACCCGATCCGTTTGAGTTTTTCTTTGGCAAGTTGCGGTATGGTGCAGATCAGCATGATTTGTATGGGCGTTTGATTGAAAAAATGCAAGGCCAGAAAGGCCGGCTGAAGTTTGGCGGTGACGATGCCCCTAAACCTACACGCAGCATGCCCAAAAAGGTCAAGCTGATTGATCTGTTCAGTGGGCCGGTATTACTCAATGCGCAGGGTGAGGCAGAGATTTCGTTGCCAGTGCCTGATTTTAACGGCACGTTGCGGTTGATGGTGGCGGTAGCTTCTGAAGACCGATTCGGCTCAAAAGACGCTGAGGTAATAGTAGCGGCACCGGTGGTGGCAGAGTTGGCCACTCCGCGTTTCCTTGCCTTTGGCGATAAAGCGACGATCGCACTGGATGTGCACAACATGTCCGGCATTGATCAGCAGTTTAAGGTGGCAGTATCGTCAGGTGCCGGGTTGGTTATTCAGGAGGGGCAGCGTACCGTTGTCCTGAAGAACCAGCAAAAATCCACCTTGCGTTTCACGGTGGAATCCGGCCAGGCATTCGGGCTTGCAAACATCAATGTGAAAGTTGAAGGTAAAGACATTCAACTGGACAGGCACTTCCCGTTGATGGTACAGGCCACAACACCGCATACCGAAATAAGGCGATACATAACCGTTGAGGCGGGAAAATCTGTAGAGGTTCGTGATGCGGATTTATCCGGGTTGCATCCGGGTTCTGTTGCAGGGCACCTGGTACTCTCTGATAAGCCGCCAATCGATATTCGTTCAGCGATTCAGGGTTTGCTTACCTATCCCTATGGCTGTGCAGAGCAAACCACGAGCACGGCGTATCCTCATGTTTTTGTAGATGAGGCGGCGGCACGCCGATTTGGGCTTAAGCCGTATACCCGTGAGCAACGCGGGCAAATGCTGGAGGGCGCTATTGGTCGCATTGCGGCAATGCAGGCACCCAATGGCGGGTTTAGTCTGTGGGGTAACGTTTCGGATTATGAGTATTGGTTATCCTCATATGTGACAGGCTTTTTGCAGGATGCTCGTGAGCAAGGATTTGCTGTGCCAGAAGCCATGCATCGCAAGGCCATAGACTTTTTGCTGCGTGGATTGCAGGATGGTGCCCCCCGATTACCGGCAAAGAGGATCGAATTGCCCGGTATCTCCGGCAATAATGCGCAACCTTTCTGGGAAGATTATCGCTACCGCGATGCGGGCAGGTTTGCGGTGTTAGCCCATGGCGCTTACATACTTTCACGGGAGAGCAAGGCACCTGTATCCACATTGCGCCAGTTATACGAAGTGCGCGCGCAGGCACATACCGGCCTGGCGTTGGTGCATCTCGGTTTGGCATTGCACTTGATGGGAGATGAAAAACGGGCTCAGACCGCGATTGCCGATGGTTTGCGAAAAGGTCGTGATGGTGGCTATTGGTGGGGAGATTACGGCACGCCTCTCAGAGATGAAGCGTTGAGTTATGCATTGCTGGAACGCCACAAGATTAAATCAGAGGGGCTGGGTAATCTGTTGCCTCAGATTGCGGCTGAATTACAAAAGCAGCGATACTTCAGTACGCAGGAAAAAATGGCGCTGTTCCTTGCGGGACAGTCATTTATGGCTGAAACGGGTGAGCCATGGGCAGCCAGTGTGGTGTCCGGGGGCGAAACCGAGCAGCTAAGTGCCAAATCGACCCATTTCCGCGAGCTCGGAGTGAAGGCGATTAAATCGGGTATTACCGTGAGCAACACAGGGAAATCGCCGCTCTATCTTGAGTTTGCCTTGTCTGGTCACGCAATCAAGGCTCCGGAAAGCAAGAACGACCCTATTACGCTTTCTCGCACGCTTCATTCGCCAGATGGCAGCCTGATTGGGGATCGCCCTCTGAAAGTGGGTGAAAGCGTGATGGTGCATTTGGTAGCGAAATCAACCACGCAAATTTCCACTGGCTTGATTGTTGATCGTATTCCTGCAGGATTAGAGATTGAAAATCTGAACATCGTGCAAGGAGAGCAAATGGGTACAGTGCAAATTGCGGGGATGAGCCCAGCTGCAGCCATGGCGGACAGCCGAATTCGCCATATGGAATTCAGGGATGACCGATTTGTTGCAGCTGTGCAGCTGGGTTACCGCGAAATACATCTGTTTTACCGGGCTCGGGTTGTCACACCGGGTACCTTCCAGGTGCCACCGGTCTACGCAGAAGACATGTACAGGCCCAATATCTTTGGCTTGGGCAGCGGTGGCGGGACATTAAAAGTCATCGATGCACGCTCGGATAGCGGGGCGAAAAATGCGGTGGTCCCGGATGTCGTTGCCAAGCCCTGACGCGTGTTAGCGTTTCGCCATCAGATGGCGTTTGCATGGAATAGTGTAGTGGCGAAGATCAAGCGTCGCCGCCGCCGTTGGCTGGCGGTCGGCATTGTCATGGTCTTGATATTGCTGGCGCTTGACTTGCTGTTCCCTCTGCCGCAACCCGGTCGAGATTCTCCCTATGCCGTTGTGGTGCTAGCACGCGATGGCTCGCCTTTGCGCGCTTTTCCGGACGGACAGCATGTGTGGCGTCACCCGGTCAAAATAGCGGATGTCTCACCGTTATATTTGGAAGCGCTGGTTGCCTATGAAGACAAATGGTTCTGGTGGCATCCAGGTGTAAATCCTCTGGCGCTGATGCGGGCTGGTTGGCAATGGATGGTGCATGGACGGGTAATCTCGGGCGGTTCGACCATTACCATGCAAGTGGCGCGGATGCTTGATCCTACCCCTCGAACGATCACCGGCAAGCTAAGGCAAATTGCGCGGGCTTTGCAGCTGGAGTGGCATTATTCCAAACAAGGCATTTTAACGCTGTACCTTAATTACGCGCCTATGGGTGGCGTATTGGAAGGGGTTGAAGCTGCCAGTCGCGGTTATTTGTACAAACCGGCAAAACGTCTTACCCATGCCGAAGCCGCATTGCTTGCCGTATTGCCACAAGCGCCCTCGTTAATGCGCCCAGATCGATATCCGGCCCGTGCCCGTACTGCACGCGACAAAGTACTGCGGCGGCTGGAAGCAAAATGGGGGCTTACCATCGTAGCCGATGCTCTGACAGAACCCGTTTACGCCCAGCGAATACAAGAACCTCTGCTGGCACCTCTGCTAGCTGAACGGTTGCGTAAAGAGGCGAAAGGACAGCTTCGTATCGATAGCACCATCGACCCGGCAGCACAGGCTATGCTGGAAGGATTGCTGGCTGATCGTGCAGGCAGCCTTCCACCCAGAGTTTCACTGGCCACTCTGGTGATGGATAACCGCTCGCTGGAGGTGGTAGCGTATGCGGGTTCGGCCGATTTTGCTGATGATCAGCGCTTTGCTCACGTGGACATGGTACAGGCCTCCCGCTCACCAGGGTCAACGCTAAAGCCATTTTTGTACGGTTTTGCTCTGGATGAAGGGTTGATCCATTCTGAATCCTTGCTGAGCGATGTACCACAATCATTCTCCGGGTATCAGCCAGGTAATTTTCAACAGTCTTTTCATGGCGCAGTGAGTGTATCTGAAGCGCTTGTCAAATCACTCAATGTACCGGCAGTAGAAGTACTGGAAAGGTTGGACCCCGTCCGTTTCTCGGGACTGTTGCAAAGTAGCGGTCTGACGTTAAATTATCCGCGAGGCGCGTCACCCAATTTGAGCATTATTCTTGGCGGTGTGGGTACAACGCTCGAAGATCTGGTGGGGGCTTATTCCTCCTTCGCTCGCAAAGGTTTGGCAGGCAAGCCAAGGTTTATACCCCAGCAGCCAATCCAGGAGCGCAGGGTCATGAGCGAAGGTGCAGCTTTTATTGTGCGCGATATTCTTGAGACGGGCGGACCCACTGCTAAAGCCGTTAACAGTGCCGCAGGCGCGCAGCGTGGCATAGCCTGGAAAACGGGTACCAGTTTCGGATTCCGTGATGCATGGGCCATCGGCGTGAGCGATCATTACACCGTGGGTGTGTGGGTAGGTCGTCCGGATGGCACTCCCAACCCCGGGTTTTTTGGTGCCAATGTGGCTTCGCCCCTGCTTGTGGATGTGTTTTCAATACTGCCTGAAAATCGCACCGGCAAGATACGCCAGCCTCCTTCAGAAGTCACGCAGGCATTAATTTGCTGGCCGCTTGGTACCCGTCTAATTGATGAAACTGCGCCACTTTGCGCTTCGCAGCGAACTGCCTGGGTATTGGGAGGTGTTGCACCTCCCACGTTTTCAGACCGCCTGCGCAGCGGATCTGCCAGATACACTTACTATTTAAATAAAGAAAACGGGAAAAGGGTCAGCCCCGAGTGCGCCCGTGGTCCTATTGTCAAAATAGAAGCCGCCCGTTGGCCCGCAGCCCTGGAACCTTGGCTAGAGCCGGGGCTTCGCGCAAAAACATTGCCCCCAGAATGGGACGAAACTTGCGACAAGCTTTATCGCCCGGAAGCAGGAATAAAAATTCTTGGGTTGACCGACGGCGAAAAAATTCGGCGACCCAATACAGGAACCATGCCGCCGGTGAAATTGGAAGTGCGCGGGCAGCCAGGAAAAGTATACTGGATGGTGAATGGGCAAATGATCGCATCTGGCAAAGGCACTATGGCTCAGCCGATCAGGTTTAATCAGGCCGGGCGGTACGACATCACTGCGTTGGATGATCAAGGCCGTTATGACCGCATAAGCGTGAGTGTAATAGAGAGTCAATGAGGAGCAGGAATGCGTTATTGATTTGAATAAACCTGATAACCTAACCGAATTATTATAATAATGTTTGCTGATAAGCCGCAACGGAGAAAGGAATGCAAGCGAGTTTGACCAGAAAAATTCAATGGTTAATAGCCGCACACCCACAATGGTGGCTAGGGTTGATGTTGCTTACCCTGCATGCTGCCATTGCATGGGGAGTGGGCCATTGGTGGTCGCAGGCATTGATGCTGACACATTTTGGTTTATTTTTGCTGTGGCAACCACTATGGGGAGGTGAGCGGGATTTAAGCCCTGCCTATACCGTGCTGATTATTCTTAGTGGTATTTTGTTACTGTTTAATAGTTGGTGGTTACTCACTTTGTGGGTAGGTGTCTTGATTGGGCTGGTTGGTGGCAATATGCCTGGATCGGATTTGCGAAAGAAGCATCTGGTTTATCTGCTGGCTGTGACGTATTTACTGTCTCTTTTGTTGCTGTGGGTTATCCCTAACTTGCTGGGCAAGCAGGAAACCCTTCCAGCGGTGAATATGCTGGTTCGTTATGGATTGTTGGTGCTGCCACTAGCGATCATGACAGTGAAGGTGGAGATGAGCCAACCTGAAATCAGTAGCGCTGTAGATTTTTTCTCCAGCTTGATGCTTTTTTTGCTGGTAACAGTCTTGGTCCTTGGCAGTTTTACTGTCATGCTTTTCACTCAGAATATTTACCCCGTCGCTCTGGCAAAAACCTTGGTAACCATTGCTGCTGTGCTGCTAATGTTGGGCTGGTTGTGGAGCCCATTGGGCGGGTTTTCCGGATTTGGCCAGTTATTGTCCCGATACCTGTTGAGCGTGGGGATGCCGTTTGAGCGCTGGTTGCGTAATCTGGCCAGTTTTGCAGAAAAGGAACATGACCCGGCGGTGTTTCTGGGCTTGGCGATGGAAGATATCGGCAAGCTGCCATGGGTGGTTGGCGGCCATTGGGAAACCAAAGGCAGCGAAGGAAAATTTGGCGCGGAATCTCAACATTCGGCCTCATTTTCATTTCATCAGTTTACGCTGGTTTTATATACGCGCTGGCGGCTTTCTGCCGCATTGATGTTGCATGTGAAATTACTGACACAGTTGCTGGGTTATTTTTATGAAGCAAAATTGCGCGAACAGACGCAGAAGCAAAATGCCTATACCCAGGCAATTTATGAAACAGGAGCTCGACTGACTCACGATGTAAAAAACCTGTTGCAGTCCATGAAAACACTGTGCTCGGCAGCTGAAACCAGTGAAGCAGACCAAGCTGAAGCCTTGCAGGCATTAATGCGCAGGCAATTACCCCAAATTACGCAACGCCTGCAAGGTACATTGGAAAAGTTGCAGGATCCAAAGCAAAAAGCTGAAACAGGAAAGGTATCTGCGCAAATTTGGTGGCAGACCCTGCAATATCGCTATACGAATAGTGGTATCGATTTCCTCGCCAGTAAAATGGCACCTGACTTGAGCTTGCCTGCCGATTTGTTTGACAGTGTTTCAGATAATTTAATACAAAATGCACTGGAAAAGCGTAAACAGCAAAATGGTCTGAAAATCAGTGTGCGCTTTACCTGTGAACCGGAAGTTGCACTGCATGTTTGCGATAATGGTTCGGCAGCAGAAGAGAGTGTCGCTCGTAAGCTGTTTACCGGGCCGGTTCCTTCTGAATGGGGTTTGGGGGTTGGTTTGTATCAAGCAGCGCGCCAGGCAGAGCAATCAGGCTTCCAGCTTGAGCTGGCAGAAAATAGGGAAGGGCAGGTCTGTTTTGTACTGCAAGAGGTGCTTGCAGAGGATTAAGGTAACTTGCCTGCTGCAACCATTCGGCTAAAGAGAATGTTGGGTGAAATCCAGGCTACAAGGTCGTCAAACTCACCACCCGTTGCAGCCGTTCCGCTATCTGTTTGGGTGCGGCTAATAAAAGTGACACTGGCCGAATTGTTGGTATCTTCATCGGTATTGGTAGCAGAGGTATCGGCAAAAGCATTGCCATTATCACCTATTCCCCAATTATTTTTACCTTGAGAAATAATGACGGCAGGCACTGAAGAGGCAAGCGAAATAATTGAGCCTGTTGCGTCCCGCGTTTGCACGGTTTTAGTTGAAGTAGTAACAAAAGTAATTGAAGAGTTTGCAAAAGCAGGTGTTACGCTATAGCGAAATACTTTACCCCAGGCATCGAGTTTGGGGACGCCCAGTGTTGCCCAAGGAATAAAACCTGTACATGCTTGTTCCATTGCGCTCGCATTTGCACCTGTACAAACAGCTTTTTCATTGCCGTCCACATTTGAGTTTGCTGGACGTGGCAGCCTTCCGTTTGCCAAGGCAAAGCCAATCATAGCCTCCTTGATTTCTTCCAGATTTCTTTGTGTTTCTGAGATTTTTCTTTGTTCAATTTGTGTTCCAAGTGGCACCAATAATCCACCAAGCAGTAACGTGATAATAAATAACGTAATTGCGATTTCAATAAGTGTGAAGCCGTTGGAAAGATAATATAGTTGTTTTTTTTGCATGTTTGCCGTCTTATTGAAATAACAAATAATCATTAAAAGTGCTTGTGGCAACGTCTTTTTGGAAAGTGGAAGTTGCGCCCGTATTAAACCCCTCCAGATAATTAGCGGGGTTGGCTTTGTCTGAATTAGTTGTTCTGCTCTGTCCAGAAAGGGGCTTTCCGGCAATGATTACCACAACCTGTTTGTTTGAAAGTGTCGTAGTAGGATTGATATAGACATCAATGCCAGGGGGAGTAGTTGTGTTCGCAGGTTTATAAGCATTGCCCAAGCCATAGAATACACTTTCTTTCCAATTTAGCCACCAGTAAGAGTTTGAGGCAATATTGCAAATCCAATTTATACCCATACTTGGGTTTGAAATATTGGTATTTGTAAAAGGAGTGTCTGGTAAACGACCGAATAAGGTGTCAGTTGTGTCAGCGTAGGCCGGGGCTGATGAGGCATTCATTTTAGCAGCCCAAGGGTAGCGTCCACCGTTTCCGGAAGCATAATTGCTGAGACATGCAAGTACTTCGCCAGCAACACGTTTCTCAAGAAGTGGAGTAAGTTCGCTGGCGGTGATGGTAAGTAGTTTATCATTCACTATCAGTGTATTGGGTTGGGATGTGCTCGCAATATTCCCACTGATGAAGCCATCTGCTGTTCCATCGATGAAGCTGGCATTGTCTTCACCATTGCCCTTATCAAGGTAATTGATCGGATTGCATTTAGGCGTTAGGGAGGCTGGGCTAGTAGTGCATGGATCGTATGTTTTGCAGTTCGCGCCTGTGCAACTACGATCTTGATCAGAAGCAGCGCCTTGGCGGCGTAAAATTTTACCGGGTGCTAAAATTACGGCAATAGCGCCATTGTTGCCACTGCTGGCATCCAGAATAAGTTGTCCATTAGACTGTCTGGTTGAAATTGTACCTATAGTATTACTATTCAGGCAGCCAGCTGAGGAAAGTGCTGTGCAAGTAGTTCGAGTGTTATTTTTGAAGTTATTGGAAACAGCGTACCAAAGCCGTTCACCATCACCATCTCTCAAGTCTGGTAAGCCTAATGTTTTCCAAGGAAGTCTTCCGATTCTATACGCTTGCCCGGTTGAACCGTCGGAGTTTCCACAAGAGGTTTCTGCCACACCATCATCATTAAGATCTGGGCAGGGTAGATCTCCAGGTCTACCGTTCCCGTAATTCCACATAATTGCTTGGCCCATTAAAGCAACTTTTGCTTTTGCCAAAGATTCATAGGTTTTTTTATCCCGTTCATTATTCAGTTTATTGGTATTGACTGAATGGACAAATAACGAAGTTGTGCCGGTAACAAGCAAAATGAGCAAGATTATTAAAGCTTGCCCATTTTGCTTGTTGGTGTCTTTAGGAACGTTGTGAATGTTCAACGGTTTTATCATTGCGCAAACCAAACTCAATATTTACTTTGTTGTTTCATCAGGCTCATCGCTATTGTCAGCCTTGGATGATGACAAGAGTTTTGTTTGTTTTGGCGGTGTGGGGGTAACTGGTTTGACTGGATTTGAAGCAGGTTTTTCATGGTAAGCCTCTTCAATTTTGCCGCTGACGGAATCCAGTCTTTGCCCAACTTTTAATCGGACATTTTGTTCTGAATAAGGTAATTGCACATTGTAATTACCGGATTTGCTGTCGCGATTTACTTTGATGCCCTCTTCAAAAGCCTTGTTGTTGATCCAGACCGTGTGGCGGCCATCGCTGCGTTTAACTACTCCATTAAGGGTAATGCTGTCTTCAGTGGTATTGTTTGCCGTTTCCATATTGAGGTTTTGCTGGCGGGCTTTATCTAGTGCATCCCGTTGGGATGGGGTGAAGAAAAGGCGGCCCATTGCTGTATCTGCTTGAACCGTATTGCAAGTAAGCGCAATCAGCAAAATGACAAAGTAAAACCTCATGGTTTATTCCCCTGTAGCTCTTTGGGGGCAATCGTCCACCAGTCAAGCTGACAATCTGCTTGTAAAGTGGGCTGGTAGCGAATTGTGGGGATATTGTTCCCGACGCGTTGCAGCACACACTCTTCGAGTGTGAACATGCCCACTTTTAGTTGGGCAAGGGTGGTGAAAAAGCGCATCAAATCGCCTTCGTGTAACAGCTTGAATGTGAGTTTCATAGGTGATTGCCTCAGCTGGAATTGGCCGCTCTCTATGCCTGCACCTGTTGGGTAAGGTTGTTGTGCTGCTATTTGATATTCTACACCGAACATCTGTTGCACCTGATTGGTTGTGCGCAGTGCATCCAGCCAGTTTATGCGTTGCTCTGCGCCGATGAACCCATTTTTTTCCAATTCTTTGTAGGCGGGCAGGTGGCGAATGATGATTTCTTTTTCTTCGCCAGACTGCCTGTAGCGTTGTTGCGCCTGATTCAAAGTGGTTTGCTGGTTTTGCAGTGTGGTTTCCGACTGTTGCAAATTACTGCGAGAAACCAATATGCCCGCGGTGCTGAAAGCAGTGACGACCGCGAGGACAATTAATGGAATCTGTAAGGCGCGTATATCTTGCAGGGTAATCATTTAGTCGGCTCCATACGCGTTCCTGTTCCCGGTTTCAGCAATATTTTCAGCTTGAATTGTGCGCTGGTAGTCTGTGAGGTTTTTTCCATGGTGGTGCCACTCAGACCGCTGGCAGAATTGACATCCAAGGGTAACTTCAGAATGCTGACAGATTCCACATGTGTGTCTTGCCGGATGCTATCTGCAAAATGATTAATAAGCGTTATGGCAGCACGGTAATCTCCATTAAAGGGTTTTACTTCACCATCGATATAGCCCAGTTGCCATTTTTCTGTCGTGCCTCCGGAGGGCGGGGTATTGTTTTGGGGGGCTTGTTGTGACGACGAGGTGCCATCTTCCTGATCTGATGTTTGCTGGCTGATTTTCCATTTAAGGCGATTTGGTGAAATCGCCGGATTGGCATCCAGGGCATGGCTCACTATTTCCATCAATAATGTTGGGTTGTGGCTGTTGCTCTGGATTTTCTTGGCGATTTCTACTGCTTTTAACAGATTTTCAGCAGAAACGGGTGATTCGGGGAACTGCTTTGCAACTTCCTGATAGAGTGCTTCCTGCTGCCTGGTTTGTGTTGTTAAAATCTGTATCTGTTTTTCAGAGCGGCTTTGGTAGTAAAGATTGCTGCCACTCCAGATGGCTGAAATCAGCGCAATAGCTATGCCCAGACCATAAAGCCCAAACCTTGCCCGGTATTGGGCAAAACCGCGAGTCAAGGCTGTCGGCGCAAGGCTGATAGCAGGCGGTGTATTGCCCAGTGTGAGCAAATGTGGAACATTGATACATGAGGGTTTGAGTTCGCTGGGGGAAATTCCCAGACGATTAAATATGTCGGCCTGGCTTAAGTGCAGGCACTGTAATGCGGGGTCGGTGTTGAGAGAATGGCAAAGTGCTTCCAGTGTGTTTTCCTGATCAAGTACACATATAAACAGCTTCTCATCACGGGTAAGCAGTCGTTGGCTATTCAGGAAAAAACGGGTTTTTTCAATTTCTTCCGTGTAATGGGTAAAGCGGCTTTCTGTGCTATCTGCCTGCCCTGCGGGGCCATCAGTGGCGGGTTGCAAAGGGGTAAGACGGCTGACTTTAAGTTTTTGATTCTGAAAGAAACTTTGCCTCAAGCCTGCGCTATGTTCTGAAACAAGCAGCAGGGTAGGTGCCTGAATCTGCAATTTTGCTAATAACGATTGGCTGACCATGGGCAGCAGATAGACGCCCGCTATGGGTGATTGATGATGTTGCAGTACTTCCAGCCAGGGGTTTAGCAGGTCTGGATTGGTCATGGCGGCAAACAGAAAACGGTCGTCGCGCCTTTTGTCGGTTTCCCTCCCTTGTAGCCACGCCATGGTAAAAGGAGTGTTGCGATAAATCTGTTTTAATTTACGCGCCAGCATTTCCTGGCGTGTGCCACCGATGGTGTGAGGTAGCGTGTCGCTACGATAGTCTTCTTCAACAGCATCCACCAGCAGGTAAACCGGAGTGTCATCATAGGATGCTAACAGGTTGTTGAAACTGGCCCAGCCTTCCTCGTTATTGGCAAAACCCTGGCAAAATAATAGTTTGCCCGAACGCCAGTGTGCGGCAGTTGCCTGTTGTGCGGAAACGTAAAGTAAGAGTTTTGAGAACATAAATTATGTGATGGTTACAGGTTTTTTATCGGTACTCAGTCTGATTAGGTTCAAAACTTGATTTTGCCTAATATGTCATACACGGGCATTAAAACTGAATACATGATTAATCCCATGATGATTCCCAAAAAAACAGTCAATGCCGGTTCCAGCATTTTAAGTAATTTTTCGATTGATTCTTTGACTTCACGGTTGTAAAAATAACTGATATTGAGCAAGGCATTGTCCAGTGCACCAGTCTTTTCACCTACCCCCAGCATGCGTAAGACAAGGGGGGGGAATACACCCAGGTTGCGGAAACTTTCAGTCAGACCTTCTCCCGCGTTGATTTGCTGTCCGGCTCTTTGTAATGCATCGGCAATGACACGGTTATTAACGATCCCCTCACAGGTTTTCAACGCATCCAGGACCGAGATGCCGGATTGATACATTAATGCAAAAAAATTGGCAAAGCGCGCCACGATGATTTTTTTAAGTATTGGGCCGGTAAAGGGCAGAGTCAGTTTGACATGATCAAACAGGTAGCGCGCTTTGTCGTTTCTGCTTATGGTGGCTGCAATGACAATACCGGCCAGAATCGGCAAACCAAAAATGATAGGCCAGTAATGTGAGACTGTTTCAGATAGGAAAATCAGAATCCGGGTTTGCAACGGGAGTTCAATCCCCATGTTTTTGAGTAATGAAACGAGTTGCGGCACTAAATACACAAGTAAAAAGAGAATAACCGCGCTGACAACGGTTAAAACCATCGTCGGGTAAATCAGCAAGCTCCGTGTCTGGGCGATTAACTCATCCTGCCACTTGATGGAGGCCGCCAGGCTTTCAAATATCTCGGTTAGTTTGCCGGTTTGTTCACCTGCCCGTACAAGATTTGTAAATACATTGTCAAAAATGGCAGGGTGGTTTTCCAGCACTTGAGACAACATTTTCCCCCCCTCCATATCTTCCAGCATGGAAGACATGATTTCGCGGAAAGCCGGATTTTCTGCGCCATCGCGTAGATCTTTCAAGCCTTCCAGAAAGGGCACGCCGCTGCGGCAAATCTGTTCCATATGGAAACAGAAATTAATCAGATCCTGTCGTGTGATTTTTCCGCGCCAGCGGGATAACTGATTCGTCGTTTCATGGTAAGTGATGAGGTCCAATCCCATCCGTTTGAGGCGCAGCTCAAGCTCAATATCGTTTGCCGCATCCAGGGTTCCCCTGGCAGGCTGGCCGGTTTTGTTAACCGCTTTATATTGGTATGTTGGCATGTGGATTCAGCGCTATCGAACTCGCCCGGTCAGATCAATCACACGGGAAACTTCAGCCAGACTGGTTTCACCTTCCAGTACACGACGTATGCCATCGTCCGCCAGGGTTTTGAAGCCTTTTTCCAGGGCTGCATTTTTGAGTGTTTGGGCAGAGGCACGCTGGGCAATTAATCCGTCCAGATCACTGTCGATACGCAATAATTCCATCAATGCTCTGCGACCTCTGTAACCCTTGGAGTTGCAGCGCGGGCAGCCAACCGGCTTATAAATAGTGATATTGTCTTCAGGCTTGACACCCATGATTGCAGATTCATCCTGATCCGGACGGTAGGCCTCTTTGCAATGGGAGCAAAGCACGCGTACTAGTCGTTGCGCAATGACACCAATGATATTGCCTGACATGATGTCCGGTAAAATGCCGATATCCAGCAGACGGGGAAAGGCGCCCAATGCTGAATTCGTATGCAGTGTGGTAAAAACCTGATGGCCTGTCATGGCAGCTCGAAAAGCCATTTCAGCGGTTTCGTGGTCGCGGACCTCACCAACCAGAATAATGTCAGGATCTTGGCGCATGATGGAGCGAATACCGTTTGCAAAATCCATTTTGACGGCATCATTCACTGATGTTTGGCGCATTAAGGTCACGGGGTACTCAACCGGGTCCTCCAAGGTCATGATATTCACTGATTCATTATTGATGTGGCTGAGCAGAGAATACAACGTCGTTGTTTTTCCGCTGCCTGTTGGCCCCGTAACAATCACAATGCCATCCGGTCTGGCCATCATCAAGGCCAGCGTTTCCAGCGCTTCAGGTGAAAGTCCCATGTGATCCAGCGGAATGATGGATTTTTCCCGGTCCAGCACCCGCAGCACAATATTTTCGCCATGAATTGTCGGCTGGCAGGAGACCCGAAAATCAATGGAACGACCATTCAGATTCAATGATAGCCGGCCGTCCTGTGGTGCCCGCGTTTCGGCGATGTTCATGCCGCTGATAACCTTGAGGCGCACTGCAATGCCAGGCCAATAGGTTTTGTGCAAGCTGCGTACTTGTTCCAGCACACCGTCGATACGGTAGCGTACGCGCAAAAAAGCATGTTCCGGCTCAAAATGGATGTCTGACGAGCCGCGCTTGACAGCATCTACAAGCAGCGCCCCCACCAGTCTGACAACAGGCTGGGTGTATTCCCCCGTGCCGACCTGCAAACTCTGGTAGTCAATTTCTCCCGTTTCGATTTCACGCAAGATGCCATCCACGGAAAGCTCGAAGCCATAGAAGTGGTCTGCATATTCTTCCAGTTGTGCTTCGCCGGCGACCACTGTTTTGATATCAATCTGGCCGCCAAGGGTTGCACGCAACTGGTCCAGTGCCACCACATTAAACATGTCTGTAATTGCAACGACCAGGGTTTTGTTTTGGCTGTCATAAGCAATCGGCAGCAGATTGTTGTGGCGGGCAAACTCTTTTGGCACCATGCGCAGGGCTTCCGCATCAGCCACTACTTTGGAAAGATCAATGCTCTCTTGTCCTATAGTGTGAGCGAGCAGGTCCCGAATCACCGCTTCGGTGACAAAACCCAGCCTGACAAGCTGCCGTCCAATAGGTAGGTTGCTTTGCTTTTGTTCGATTAGGGCGATGCGAACCTGGTCATGGGTCACTAAACCCTGATTCACCAATAATTCACCAAGCCTGAGTTTTTTACGTTGTTCTACCATATTTATTTCGGGCTTCCAGTCGGCTCGGCAGTAGTGAGCTGGTTGATACGTGTCTGCAATAAGGTTTTATCAAAATTGGCATAGCCGCTTTTTTGAATCAAACGAAGTGCTTGCTGGTAATAGGCTAAAGCTTGTCTGGATTGCTGCAAGTGTTCCAGACTCACGGCTAGATTGTAAGCGTAGTCAGGATTGCCTAGCTCCATTTGATAAGCCTGGAAGTAAGCCTGTTCGGCAGCCGCCCATTGTGACTGGCTGGCATACAGGTTCCCCAGATTAAAAAACAGGAAGGCTGCAGGCTGATTCTGGATCAACTGTTTTAGCCGCATTTCACTGGCTGAGGGATCAGATTTACCCATGAAACTGATCAACCCGGCTTGTGCGGCAGCATTTTTCGGGTCCAGCTCCAGTACGCGCATAAGGTATTTGGCAGATTGATCGTTTTTCCCCTGTTTAGCTGAAATGGCAGCCAGGCCAAGTAAAGCATCAATATTGTTCGGTTCTGCACTGAGAAGTCGCTGATATTGTGTTTGCGCACTGTCCAGATGATTTTCTTTAAGAGCTTGATAGGCATTAGTCAGTGTGGGTGAAATGACTGTGGGTGCCGTTTCTCTTTTGAACTGGATTTTGGTCTCGTAGGGTTGACGGGTTTCCTGGCGATCCGGTTTGGCGACTGGCTGATAGGTTTCAGCGTTGCTTTGAGAAGTGTCATGCAGATTGTTTGTGGCAACTTCTGTTTGTGCTGCAGGGGGTGAGGTTTCAGCTTGCGGGGCGATATGGGCTTCAGCGATTTTGGTGTCAGTCGCTACTTTTGCTGCTTCTGCCACATGGCTGGCTGGCACAAATGGCGGAGGAGTAATGAGCTGGTAATACAAATAAGCTCCCCAGCCAGCAAGAATGAGCACGCCGATGCCTGCCACAATGGCAAATGGCGAAATCCGTTTGTGTTGCTTGGCCGCAAACAGGTTGGCGGCTGGGCTGGATTTTGGATCACGACCAGCAGATCGATAGTTGTCAGTGTAGGCAGGGTTGGCTGGGGCCTCATCTTGCAGGCTTTCCAGCGTCAGCGTGGAAGTGCTGACTGCATCAGGCGGGGTATTTTCTCCCCCTTGTTTATTTTGCTCTGCCTTCTTCAAGGCTTGCATTAACAGACTCATGGGTTTGTGCCAACTGCTCGCTGACCAGGAAGAAACCGCTGATAAAATTTAAGCTCGTCACTTTCCAAAGTTGGGTTGGTAATCACCGTAGGGCGCAGGAAAATAACCAGTTCGGTCTGACTGGTTTTTTCTTCACGCTGGCCAAACAGACTGCCGATACCGTCCAGACGGGATAATTCAGGTATGCCATCCCGGTTGCGAGAAATGTCATCCTGCATCAAACCGCCCAAAATCACCGTCTGACCACTGCTAATTTGCAGCACAGACTCCATTTCACGTACCTGAATTTCAGGAACCTGATTCGGAATTCTGCTGCTTCCGGAGCCTAAAGCCGGATTGGGATCATCTTTGAATCCCGTGATGCGGGAAATCGTGGGACGAACCGTGAGGGATACCACATCGTTTTCGTTGATTTGCGGTGTGACGCTCAGCACTATGCCAACCGGCACAGTATGTGGCGTAGACGTGTAAGTGGGTTGAACGACAAGACCGGTGGTGGATGAAGTGGAACCTTGCTGGACATCAACAGTGAAATAGACAGTGTTGTTGACAACCTTGAGCAGGGCGGTCTGGTTATTCAGCGCCATGATTTTTGGGCTGGATAGTACACGTGTTTTGCCGAAAGACTCAAGCATATCGATGGTCACACCGAAACCGGAAGATTTGTTGCTGTATGTGCCTGTCAGAAAAGAAGAAAGCGTATTGGCCAGATTGCTTTTTCCACCCAGATTGGTCTTGAATGTAAAACCAGTGCCGCTGGCAACCCGACTCCAGTCTACACCGGTTCTGTATTGGTCATTCAGGCTCACTTCAACAATGGTAGCTTCAATCAGAACCTGACGCTGTATCGCATTTTGGGTGCTGTTCAGAAATTGCGCAATCAGCTCTTGCTGGCGTTCCGTACCAAAAACGGTAACAGTGCCTGCAACCGGATTGATAATGGCATCGTCCCTAGATTCCCCGGGAGTTGTATTTGACTGATTGCCAAATGCGGTCGCAAAAAGCGTTGTGGCTCCACTGCCAGCACGGGCAACGGCCTCCGCCTGTTGCAAGCGTTCTTCGCGAGAAGCACGTGCTGTTTCTTGTCGTAATGCTTTTTCTTCCGCGCTCTGATTCGCGGATTTGGTTGCACTCAGAATGTGCCGGATATTTTCACCCAGAATTTCCCAGAAATTGTTCTTGGATTGGGTTTTGACAATCAGATTAGAGTTGTTGCCCGATGCACCGCTCTGTGAAGAGGCGGCACCGCCTGCAGCAATCGCGGAACCTGTAGTGGCTACCTGTGTAGAAACACCAATTGAAGAATCGGTGCTGCGGTCAATATTAACGTAATCAATACGGTAAGTTTTAATATAAGGTGTATCAGGCGTAACGATGAGTGTATTGCCTTCCAGCTTGTAGCGAATACTCACTTGTTTCGAAACACGATCAAGAATGGCAGGCAATGTTTCGTTAATGGCGTTCAGCGTAACCAGTCCCTGAATACCGGGGTGAATATCAACGTTAACTTTAGTGTCCCGAGCCAAGGCAAACAACAGTTCTTTGGCAGGCACTTCGTTCACAACAACACTGTAGGTTTGTGGCTTAGCTGTGGGCTTGGGTGCAGGAACATAAGTGGGAACTGTTACCAGGGGTGGAATTTCACTGGATTTAGGCATTTCTTTCGGCTGACTGATATGCCCTTCAGACAAAGGAATGTTGGCTTGATGCGCGCAGCCGGCCAAAATGGTCAGGCTGGCAGCCAGAAAGAACTTATTCATGAATGCAACCTTTGATTGTTACGATGAAGCATGGCCGTTCCCATTGTTGATTAATCTCCACTCAATATATAGCCTGTATCTATGCGGCATTATCATACCATGTTCTCATGAAATCATTTCTGACCCAGTTCAGCTCGTATCCCTTTGACAGTTCTCAAAATCGGCCGGTTCTGCTTAATCTTGGCAGGCAAGTTCGCCAATGCTTCTGCGGCTTCTCTTCTTGAAGCAAAGTTACTATATATGATTGTGAAGGAAGGATTGCCCCGTGCAATAGTACGGTACACAAAAACATTATCTATTTCAATGGACTGGCTGATTTCATGAAGATAAGATTTCAGCATTTCAGGATTGTTTGATCCAATCAGCTGAATGGCCAGGGCATCAGGTTTTTGCTGATCCAGCCAGGACGGGGTCGCAGCGATACGCGCTTCAAGAATATCTGCAGGGGCCAATGGTGGGCTGGCTTTGGCTTTTTCATTTGCTGCATTGTTCGCTTGGGGGGGCTGAACTGCATTGGCTGCTGGTGATTGCGGCGAAGCAGTTGGGGTGACGGCAGGGGCACTTGCTGGAGGAGTCGGTTGATATGTTTTCAACGCGTAAGCCAGGCCCAGGGTTGTAATGACCGACAAAACAATTGTAGCTGCCATTCGCCATGGAAATTGGCCGGGCAGATTTCCGAATTCACTGTCTTTTACAGCAGCCTGAGCGTGCTTCAGGGTGATGTTGTGTGTCCCCTCTGAATAGGCGGCAAGCAGCGTCTTGTCAGCAATAATGTTGATGCGCCGTGTAAGGCCCATTGCGTGTTTGGCGATGAAATTCACCACAGCCGGGTTAAACAGGTCGGGCCCATGGTATCCGGCTGCGCGCAAGCGGAATGACAGATATTCTTTGGTTTCTTCAGGTGTCAGTGGCCCCAAAGGGAAACTATGTGTAATCCGCTCTTTAAGCTGGCGCATGCTTTGCAGATTCAGGCTTTCATTCAGCTCGGGCTGGCCGAATAAAACGATTTGCAACAGTTTTGCCTGTTCGGTTTCAAGGTTGGAGAGCAGCCGGATTTCTTCCAGTGTTGCCAGAGGCATGCCTTGAGCCTCTTCTACCAGCACAACTACCTGCTTTCCCTGTTTATGGCGCTCAAGCAGATAGTCATGAAGAATGTGGGTGATTTCCTGTCGTGAAGCGCCAGCAGGAACCGGGAGTTGCAATTCAAAAACAATCGCATGTAGCACATCTTCTGGCGAAATGCTCGGATTAGCCAGATAAATGGTTTCAATATCCAGAGGGAGTTTTGTCGCCAGCATGCGGCAAAGCATGGTCTTGCCGCTGCCTACCTCGCCTGTGATTTTGATAATGCCCTCACCCTGGCTGAGCGCATAAATCAGCGCGTCCAGAACGGCACCGCGATTGCCGCCCCCATAAAAGAATGCCGTGTTCGGCGTAATTTTAAAGGGGGGTTGTGTCAGACCGAAATGAGTGAAATACATTGATAAAAAACGGTCTCTGCCTGTAGAAAGTTATTCTGCGCTAATCGAATACGTTTGCATCCGGCTATATAAAGTAGTGCGGTTAATCCCCAGCAATTTAGCAGCCTGGCTCAAATTACCGTGGGTCATGTTGAGCGCCACTTCCACGTAACTTTGCTCCCACTGCTTCATTGTCTGGTCCAGATCAAAATTGTTCTGGGACTGCATGTGTTTTTTTGCCATCTCATAGAGTGCCTTGGCGTCGCTGGGCATCGGCATGTCTGGTTGATAAGCAATATCAGTATCCAGCTCGGATTCAAGCTGTTCACGGCTGACTTTTTGCCCGGCACATTTGGTGGTGAGGCGAATCACAATATTACGCAACTCGCGGACATTGCCTGGGAAGTGGTAATCCTGCCATATTTGAGAAGCCTGCTTATCCAGCTCAAAAGGAACGGATTTGCTTTCTTTCGCATAAAATGCACGGTAATGATCCAGCAACGTTATCTTGTCATCCCCCAGATCACGTAATGGCGGCATGGCCACACCAAAAACGCTGATCCTGTGATAAAGATCACCACGGAAACGCCCGGCTTTAATTTCCTGTCGCAAATCACGGTTGGTGGCCGCTACCACACGGGCATTACTGACTCGCGTCTGGGTTTCACCAACACGCTGAAACTCACCGTTTTCTAAAACACGCAGCAGTTTGGCCTGGAGTTCAATAGGCAATTCACCAATTTCATCCAGAAATAGCGTGCCTTCACGTGCATCTTCAAAATAGCCGGAGCGAGAAGTGGTAGCCCCGGTAAAGGCACCTTTGCTATAGCCAAAGAGCGTCGGCTCTACCAATGTAGGCGAGATAGCCGCGCAGTTGAGTGCGAGATAGGGCTTTTGCGCGCGATTACTCAAACGATGCAGGCAAGCCGCAACCAGTTCCTTACCACTACCGGATTCGCCCTCAATCAGAACCGGGAAGGGCGCATCGGCATATTGCCTAATTTGCTGGCGTAACTTGTCCATCGGAAAGCTTTCACCAATCAGGCCGCAGGAATTTTCTCTGGGCGCTGCTTCGGCCGTCAGTTCAACATCCTGAATCATCAGTGCATTGAATAACAGGGATTTCAACTGCTCCGGTTCGCAAGGCTTTGAAATGAACTCAATTGCCCCTAAAGCGCGCGCATGCCGTGCATTGGCTTCGTCATTTTGGCCGGAAAGCACCAAAATCTTAATACCAGCAAAATGACCAAGCAGTTCGCTGATAAGCTGAAAGCCCTCGTCAGGGCGGTGTGGTTTCGGTGGTAATCCTAAATCAACCAGTGCCAGTTGTGGCGGTTCATCCAGTTGCACCAGTAAGCTTTTAACCTGGAGCCTGGATTCGGCAACATGCACAGTGAAATCTTTTGACAGCACGAAGTTAAGCGTATCGGTGATCATCGGATCATCGTCCACGATCAGTAAGCTGGGTTTGCTATCTTTTTGCGCAGTCACACTCCCTCCATTTAATATTTGTGGTGAATAATTGAGACTGTTATAAGCGGGTCAATCATCATTACCTATCGTTATGTACTTCTTGTTTTATGAGATTCTGCCAGAATTGTTAAGTATTGTCATAAACGATAACATTTTTGAAGGTATTTGATTGTAGAAAGCAATGCAGGTTTGGGTTTTTAGAATATTGGATATTTCTGTGGGTGATCGTTTTGTGTGGCAGCATCCCCGCAAATGCAACTCAATTTTAGCTAAGGGTCTTAGGAAGTTAAGCACGTTTTAAAGTGTGCTAACTTCCTAAGATGATTAATAAAAATAGATATTATTGCCGTTCTCGAATCAGCGAAGC
>NZ_SMCO01000030.1 GCF_004346685.1 Sulfurirhabdus autotrophica | reverse complement strand
GTTTTCCTCGGTATCATGTATTTCGCAATACCGAGTATTTTCTCAGGCAGAAGGCTCACCACATGAGCCTAGCTGAAGTTTGTTTATAATCAGGTAAGTAATTCAAATTTTAGCTACAATGCAACGTGGAATACATCCATTGTTTCTTGACAACCCATTACCTGCCTACCATGATGTCATAAATTAAAAAAACAAATCATATGGGCAACATAGTGAATAAAGCGAGATGTTAAGCCTAACAGCAATCGATTCTCTTGATAAAGGTAATTTGAAATGATTGGGTTAGTTGTATTCGGAGCAGCGCTACTATACTTGCTAATTTCAATTGTGGTTGTGCTCTGGGCGATTCGTTATGCACGAGGTAACGGCAAGAGTGCCAAGAGCTGGGGCCGGGGCGCGGCATTTGTGATGTACAGCCTGGTTCTCTGGGACTGGCTACAGACAGTGGCTACCCAGGAGTTCTATTGCGCGAAGGATTCTGGTTTTACAAAACACTGAATCAGTGGAAGGCGGAAAATCCGGGGGTGATGGAGACGCTCACTACACAACGGGTATGGCAGCATGGTTATGCTGGCGGAGGCGATGTAGTCCATATAAATCAGCGATTTGACTTGATGTATAAAAAGGAGGGTGTGTTTTTTTACATCGATGGCGAAGGGAGCGACAGTTAGTTGACACCAAGACCAAGGAAGTTGTTGCGCGATATATCGACTTTTCAACGGGCAATGGGAATATTGGCGGCGAACCGGAATTACGGTTCTGGCTTCATAGCGATTATTGTATTGGCGGGCGAGATAAAGCAATCAAATTTGGGCAATTCATTATTCATGTAAAGGGCGAAGAAAAATGAGCACAATTCAAGACCTGTTTCAACAAGCACAACTCGCTGAGGCTGCTTACGCGAATATTGCTGTTCCATTGGGGCCAATAACCCCCTATCACCGAAGGGATGAGCCCGCGTAGAGTGCAAAACCAAAGTGCAATGCACAGTATCTATGAGATCAGGGACGAAAAGGCTATCAGGCGCATTGTGATTACTTTCATACCAACCCATTTAAGCATGGGCTGGTAATCAGGGCTGGCCGTATTTGGCCTTTCATGCATTGTTAGAACAAGGCATATACCCACCGGATTGGACAATTTGGTACGGTATATGGACTAACTCTCGGCGCATACCCTTTGGTTATTGCGACTTACAGGTGCTAAAAAAGACTTAGGCCGCAACTGGCAACGGAGTAATTTCTTTTTCCAACTTGTTACCGATCATGGCTTGCGTAGTTTTCAAATCGTAATCCGCCTGCACACCCAACCAGAACTCCGCTGTGCACCCGAAGTAGCGTGCAAGACGAAGTGCCGAATCAGCACTCACTCCACGCGTGTGATTCAGAATCCCGGAAATCCGGTTTGCTGGAACATGCAGCGCCTTGGCCAGCGCATTGGCGCTCATATTCAATGGTTCCAGAAAATCGTGCAGTAATATATCGCCCGGATGTGTAGGCGGAATGTGCTCGCCAGTGATTACGTCAGAGAAATCCATCTCAGGCAGATCTTCTATACGAATAGTCATGTGTGGCTCCTAATGATAATCCACTATTTCAACATCAAATGCATCACCGTTTTCAAAACGGAAACATACGCGCCACTGGTTATTGATACGGATACTCCAAAACCCTTCCCGGTTGCCAGAAAGCGCTTCCAACCTGTTAGAAGGGGGTGCGCGAAGATCGTCCAAAATACGCGCACGGTGCAACATGTCCAGCTTTTCCCGTGCCCGCTTCCTGATTTCCGGTGGTAATTTCTTTGCCGCAAATCCGACAAAAATGGCTGCAGTGGTCTTATCGGAAAAGGTTTTAATCATATTGAAAATATTAGTACGTTTTACGTAAAACGTCAAGGTCAGGCAACACAGCGGAGAAATAACGCAATCTCATTTATTTATTGCGCACTACGCAAACTACGTAACAACAAATTTCCCAATTCAAATTTTCCCACATTGCTGCAATGAAGAATCGACGCACCTGTTGATAATCATACACTCTCACGCCAAAATTCAATAAATTTTCCATAACTATCATATAGATAATATTTGGCATGAAATTTGCTTATCACATTACAAGAGTGTGGATACCATACGAAACACATGTACTTCACCTCAATAAAAGCACTACTAACCCCAATCAGGAATTTACAATAATGAAAATGATCACAAAATTAATAGCCTCTATAGGCTTGATATTCGCGTTGAATGCTCAAGCTGCTTCTGTTTCCTATTACCTGGACAATTCGAATGTAACGACTCAATTTCCGAATGGTAATAATTATCTGGAAGTCACCATTGCAGACGGTGCAAGTGGAAACATTGATTTCACTGTAAAAATGCTCTTACCGTTACTTTCCGGCGGGGTAATCGACAGTTTTGGCTTCAATACCACCAAAGCCATTTTCAACTCGAACATTTCAGCTCCTACCAGTTGGACTTACGCCACCAATAAAAACCAGGATGGTTTTGGTAAATTCACATCAACATTGTCAGCTACTCAAAATAGCGCCACTGGATTATTAGCGTTCTCAATTATCGGCATTACTGGGGACACCGTTTATGATTATGTACATCCCTCAACCGGTGCTGCAGGCAGCTCCGCTGGTGTCAACCTGGATTTTGCAGCCCATGTAATCCGATTGAGTACAGAAGACTCACAGGTTACAAGCAGCTGGTTTGCCGGTTCAACCAACGCATCTTTGCCACCTAGCGCCGTACCGGTTCCGGCTGCAGCCTGGTTATTAGGCTCTGGTTTAATTGGATTGATTGGTGTTTCAAGAAGAAAAGCGAGTTAAACCCTCGTTTTATTAGAAACAACGAGGATCGCGCAAGCCAACCTTGCTTTTCTACCCACATGGTTCAGATGTTCAGCCAGGCAGAAGGCTTAAAGCCAATAATCTGACTTGCCGGATGATCTTCTTGTTTACCATGCAACTTCAAACGATATTAAATGGGAAAAATCCTTGAAAACATCAAAACAAATTGCTTTAACTTGCGCCCTGCTCTTTGCCACAAGCCTCAGTGTAGTTTCAGCACATGCTGAGTTGATTACGAATGGTGATTTTGAAACCGGCGATTTCACCGGTTGGTCTCAAGCTGGCGATACCAACTGGACGGGCGTGATCGACTCTAACCCTTTAAGCGGAAATTATACGGCTGTACTAGGTGCTTACAATAAAACCGGAGGAGGATCGCTGTCGCAAACTTTTGCTACTTTAGTGGGCAGTACCTACTCACTGACTTACTGGCTTGCCAATGATGAATGGTTAGGGAACTCCGCTCCTAACCATTTTTCAAGCCAAATTGGCAATACCACTTTGTTCAGCCAATTTGACATGCCAGTACAGGACTATACTCAATATACTTACAGCTTCGTGGCAACTTCATTGGCCACAGCGCTCAAGTTTGAGTTCGGGAATGATCCTGCATACTTTTATTTGGATAAAGTTTCCGTTAACCAGGTTTCAGCCGTTCCAGAGCCGGCAACAACATGGCTGTTGGCAGCAGGTTTGCTAGGATTATTGAGTATGACAAGACGACGGTTATCACTTCCATCATTTAAGTGATTTACCTGAATTTTTGAGTTAAATTAGCAAGGTCTGTCGCAAAATTTACAGATATGAAAAGTGAAGACGGCGGCCAGTTAGTCGCTGTCTTTGTTTCTGAACTAGGCTATTTTAATACAGCAGGCTGTGCTTCAGATCGGGAGCAACGATTCCTTACGGATGCCACTCATACATTCCAAAAGTCAGTTTTGAATATACCCTACTTTTTCTCTCGGGAGAGTGCATTCATTATAATTTTCCTGCCACTTCAACAATCTGACCAAAGCAAATTCCTGAATCATTACATGGCACCCGTTCGGCCAGTCTGGGAATAAAATTATGCCGCTCCAGCAACGATACCACCTGTTCAGAAAGTATTTTGTTTTGGAATACCCCCCCGGACAAACCTATTACCTTTATTCCATGTTCTTCACGTGCACGAATTGCCTGCGCTAATAAAGCATGGACCATAGACGAATGAAAACATCCCGCCCTTTCAGCAACGGACAAAGATTCATCAGTTAACACTGATAACAAGGGTGACCAGTCTGACTCCCATATACCTTCCCCATTACGTTGCAAAGGAAGGTTTACAGGAACAATTCCCGGCACAGCAACCGCTTCCAGCAACATGGGGCCTTGCCCTTCAAAACTGGCCGTCTGCAGCAGCCCCACAAGCGATGCCGCAGCATCAAACAATCTGCCAACTGAGTAAGTTTTCGGGCAATTGATGCGTCGTTGCCATGCTTGATAAAGCAACTCAGCCTCTTTTATCGTTCCTTGCCACTGCAACCCAGACTCCCAACAAACTGCTGCAGCCGAGCGCCATGGTTCTCTGCCTGCTTTTTCAGCTCCTGGCAGATAAAACGGCTTAATTGTAGCGAAACGATACCAATACCCAGGTTTTCCCAGTAGCGCCTCACCTCCCCATAAAGCGCCATCCTCACCCAGTCCTGTGCCATCCCAGGTAAACACCAGTTGATTTTCCTCTAATGGAAACTCTCCCGCCACCGCAGAGGCATGGGCGTGATGATGCATCACTTTCAAAACTGGCAAGCCACATTTATTTGCCCATTTTGTCGTGGCATAGCCGGGGTGTGCATCACACACCACTACTTCTGCTGTCACACCATAAAGTGCTTGTAGATCCTTAACCACTTGTGCGAATACCACCAGACTCCGCAACGTTCCCATATCACCAATATGAGGTGAAATCACTACCCGATTGTCCCAAGCCAGTGCCACGGAGTTTTTCTTGTGCGCCCCTACTGCCAATACTGGTTTGGATAAAGTGAAGGGAAGCGTGATTTCCAAGGGTGTGCAACCGCGGCCTAGACGTAAGGGGCGCATTTCCCCTGCAATTTCTCGAAATACAGGGTCATCTGCCGGACGCGCTATCGTGCGATCATGATGCAGAAATGCATCTGCCACATGAGCAAGGCGATGTGCGACTTCAATATTGTCTATCAGCACTGGTTCACCGCTAATATTGGCAGATGTCGCTACCACCGGCCCGCCAAAATCGTTCAGTAACAGATGATGCAACGGGCTATAGGGTAACATCACCCCTAGTTCATCCTGGCCATCTGAAATTGAGGCGGGTAAAGTTGAATCTTCACGTTTTTTTAACAGAACAATTGGACGCATCGGGCCACACAAAAATTCTTTTTGGTATTGATTCAATACTACTTCTCTTTGCAACCGGAAAAGACCATCACCCTTTGGAAACATGACAGCCAGCGGTTTGTGTGGCCTGTGCTTGGCAGTACGCAAGCGACTCACCGCTTCTTCATTGGTGGCATCACACATCAGGTGATATCCACCTATGCCTTTTACAGCAAGGATTTTTCCTTCCCGTAACATGTGCACACCTTCAGCTAAGGCTTCGTCATTTCCTGTGACTATCGATGAATCCGAACCTTGAAACGCAAGTTGCGGACCACATGCCGGGCACGCAATGGGTTCTGCATGAAAACGTCTGTCAAGCGGATTTTCATACTCTGCCTGACAGTCAGGGCAAAGTTCAAATCCAGCCATAGTGGTATGGGGACGATCATAAGGCAACCGACTAATCAGCGTATAACGCGGACCACACTGGGTGCAATTAATAAATGGGTAACGGTAACGTCGATCAGATGATTCTTGCTGTTCTTTCAGGCATTCATCACATACAAAATAATCTGGTGGAACATGAATATCCGATGCTGCGCTTTCTGTGCTGGATAAAATGGTAAACCCTTCCAGTTTTTTTTCAAGCGAAGCAATTTGGGAAATGATTTGTCCAAAAGCTAGAGGTGGAGCTTCTGCAAGCAATTGATCGGCAAATTTGACCAAAGACTCGGAACGCCCCTGAACCATGATTTCGACCTGCCCGGAGAGGTTTCGTACCCAACCGGATAAAGTATATTGATGCGCAAGCCTGTAAACATATGGGCGAAAACCCACCCCTTGCACCTGTCCGCCAACAAGCAGACGATACGTTTCTACCGAACCGGATGGATCATTATCGACATCTGTCATCACGTCAACTTACAATGCCTGTTATGAAAATACAAGCCCGCCACCCGTGGAATGTTACCCCGCAGGAAGCCATTGCCATTCAGAAAGCGCTCTGTGCAGAAATTATCACTTCAGATGCACTCGGACAAGTGCATTATGTGGCAGGAATCGATGTGGGGTTTGAAGCCTCCAATACCATCACCCGGGCAGCAATTGCCATATTGAGTTTCCCCGAATTAAAACTGGTTGACCATGTGATCGCAAGGCTACCCACACAATTTCCCTATGTGCCTGGTCTGCTTTCTTTTCGCGAAGTACCCGCAGTGCTAGCGGCATTCGAGAAACTGAATATTCAGCCCGACCTGCTGCTGGTTGATGGCCAAGGGATTGCCCATCCACGCCGATTTGGCATTGCCAGCCATATTGGTCTGTTATGCGACATACCCGCAATAGGTGTTGCCAAAACCCGTTTAATTGGAGAATTCAGCGAAGTACCCAATAAACGTGGTGCTTGGTCTCCCCTTACCTATAAAGGCGAAATAATCGGTGCCGTTTTACGAACCCGCACTGACATCAACCCCCTGTATATATCACCGGGCCATCGAATCAGCCTGCAAACCGCCATTCACTATGTTATGGCATGCACAACCAAATTCCGGTTACCTGAAACAACTCGCTGGGCACACCGACTGGCATCAGGCAAAGAAAGTGACATTCAGCGGGCGCTCATGAAAAACGCCACACAAAAAATCTTCTTGCAGTAAATACTTATCGCCTTGAGCTGTTTTGTCTGCATACAAAAACTTGATTAACAAAAATTCATCATCCATTGATTGACAACAGTATTCTCAATACAACACTATTCTTGCTGGATCAGTGCGTTACTGCAATTGATTGCTTCTAAATACTCTTAACTGGAAGATGGAGAAAAACATGAAAAGCATTTCGCTTTCATTTGTTATATTGGCATTAATTGGTCTCGGTGGCTGCGCGAGTTTTATAAAGCCCACACCCGAAACCCTTAAAGCTGTCCCTGTAGTGCAATTTGGCAAACCCACCCCCGCAAACGGCGATTTCATTCTTTTTTTCCCTGCTGGCAAACCCATTCCCGTGGTAACAGTTATCAAGGGTTCAGCCCTGACGCAAGAAGCAGAGCACACGCTGAATGTGACACTCAAAAAAGATATTTACGCATACAAACGCTGGGTAAGCTTTGACCACAAAACCTGGCAAAGAGGCGATGAAGCGCTCGGCATTAATATTGAAATAAAAATTCCCGGCCCGGAACATCCCAAACCTGGCCTGATCAAGGTACAAGTTGATCTGAAATAGGGGAAATCCATGCGCACAAAATTCACCATTGTTTTTTTTGCTCAAATCTTACTGCTTTCGGGCTGTGCAAATAAAGAAACTGCCTACGCTAATATTTATGAAGGACTCAAAACCAGAAATGTCATCATGAATCCGGTATCCGAGCAAAAACCGAGTGACAAATCCATGTCTTACCAGGAGTATGAAGCTGAGCGTAAAAAATTACTGGAAAGCAATGGGGAAAAATGAAGTATCAACGCCATCCATCCATTTACACGAGTTGGCTTCACTATAGCGCGGAGCCAACTTTCATTTATTAAGTAATGTAAATCACCATACCCTGCCATGAAAATTCATGAAAAAATTAATTACGTTGAATTCCCTGCAAAAGATTTGGAAAAAATTAAACGTTTTTTTGCTGCGGCATTTGGCTGGTCATTTATTGACTATGGACCTGATTACATTGCTTTCTCAAATGAAGGCATTGATGGCGGATTTTATAAATCTGATTTGTGCGCTTCTACCAATAACGGTAGCGCCCTAGTTGTTTTCTATAGTCAAGCGATCGATGAGACACTATCGAAAATTCGATCTGCAGGTGGCATCATCAGTAAGCCCATATTTCCTTTTCCGGGTGGTCGACGTTTTCATTTTTGCGACCCGAGCGGCAATGAATATGCTGTATGGACAGATCTGGATGAATAAGTGCCTCAGCCATTTCAAACCTGCCGACAGAAGTAGAAGCCTATTTAGTTTCCGCTATGCTATCGCGCTTGTCATGAGCTTCATTTCATTGCTTTACATACAAAGTGCATCCGCATGCTCCTGTATATTACTGAACGAAAAACAACAATTTGATATGGCAGAACATGTCTTCATCGCCCGTATCACGCATATCCAGGAAACTAAAAACCGCCCTTCTCATCCTCAATGGAGGGGAAAGCTCGGCGAATTTAACGTAGAGCAGATTTTAAAGGGGAAGCCTGCCATTCTTCAAACAATTGAAACGGGATTTGGTCGTGGTGATTGTGGTGTCAGCCTGACTGTGGGACACACTTATCTGTTCTTTGCAGACAAAACCGGTTCTGTCGATATTTGTACGGGTAGCCGCGAGTTTGATTCCAGCACCCAAGAAAATCAAACATTGTTAAAAAAACTGGAAGGGTATGCTTTGCAATAGCCAACCGCTAAAATATTGATCGGATTTTTTAAATATTTCCACAATACAGCAGTTAGTTCATTTGATGCCATGCGTACTACTACCGATACCAAAAACATCCGATTCAGATTCTGACTGACACCAATTTCATACCAAAATTTTGTCGAGAAATTTTACACTTCCATTAAATTTTTCACCACACCATTGTCATTTTGTTATCAAATCAGCATAATATGACAAATGGCATATTTATTGCTTTCCTTGATGCAACAGTAATTAATCTGGATTTTGGGCAACACCCAAAAAAATTTTCAAATCTTTAGGGCACCAAACATGAAACTGAATATCACTCTCTGCGCAGCACTCACTTTTGCTGCGCTTGTTAACAGCCAGCCGGCCTCAGCTATCAGCATTATTTTTGATTATTCTTATGACTCATCCGGTTTTTTCACTGGTGCAAACGCCAGCCGCCAGACATTACTCAATCAGGCCGCAAGTGAATTCACCTCACGTATACAAGATAATCTGACTGCGATTACCTCTTCTGGTAGTAATAGCTACAATGCAAATTTCAGCAATCCCACTACTGGTGCATTAGTTACCCTGAACAACTATAGCGTGGCTAGCAATGCTTTGATTGTGTATGTGGGCGCTCAAAACCTTGGATCAGGCACACTGGGTGAAGGTGGCCCAGGTGGATATGGCGCCAGTGGCTCATCCCAATTTATCAGCAGCCTGGACCGTGGCCAAACAGGTGCAAACAGCAATCCGAATACCGATTTTGGACCATGGGGCGGCGCAATCACATTCAATAATGCTCAATCTAACTGGTATTTTGGCAGTACTGACCCCGTTCAAGGTTCCGGCCTGTTCGATTTCTATTCAGTTGCAGTGCACGAACTGGGCCATGTATTAGGGTTTGGCACAGCAAACTCTTTTGCAAATTTAGTAGGGAACAGCGGCTTCACAGGTAACGCTTCAGATGCTTTATATGGTGGCGTAGTGCCATTGGCAGATAATGGACACTGGCAACAAGGCCTCACCAGCACGGTTAATGGCGTTTCTCAGGAAGTTGCAATGGACCCTTCCATTGCAGCCGGTACACGTAAACACTTTACGGAACTGGATTTTGCTGCCCTGAAAGATACAGGGTGGCAAATTTCTGCTCCAACTGCCGTACCAGTTCCAGCGGCCGCATGGCTGTTTGCTTCTGGAATTGCAGGTTTGTTTGGTTTTGCACGAAGCCGGGCAACGCAAATAGCGTAGGTAATCAGCATCACTTAATTAAGAAACCCGCCGCGGGTTTCTTTTCAACTAAAACCAGCTCACTTGATTTGTACTTTCCTGCGCCATCATCATGCAAAATGTGCATCTTGAAATTTACGTAACTAGAAATTAACCCCGCAACCGAATAGTTAACCCTTTAAGAAAATACCGGAGCAACTGATCACCACAAATCCGATAGTTCTTATGCCCTTTTTTTCTGAACAAGGCACTCATTTCAGGCTTCGACAATTCAAAATCAGCCAGCTTTAAAATCTCATGCAAATCTTCTTCTTTTAGCTCAAAAGCAACCCTGAGCTTTTTTAAAATCATATTGTTGGTTAAACGCGTTGGCTCTGGTTGAACGACCTCTGCCGCCCCCTCCCGCTTGCCCCTTTTATAAGTCACCAGGCCATCCAGAAAGAAAGCTAAAATCTCATCACTGCATTCAACAAAACCAGGTTCATCTTCTTTTTTTAAAAGGTTCGATACGGCTATTCGATCGATTTCATAATCGGCAAGTTTAAAAACATCTACAATCGTTGGTTCGCTCAGGTCTAGCGCATAGCGAACACTTCGTATTACATCATTGTTATTTGTCACTGTTTACCTACTCCACTTTGTTGATTTCTGAGATTACCAGACTGCAAAACAAAGAATATGTTTTACATTCGTTACCCTAATAAATAACAATATCGTTTTCACACTCGGATAAGTCAAGAAAAACCATGCACCGCTCCCTGGCAAAGACAGTCACTTCTCGAGAAATCTGGTCATGGGCAATGTATGATTTCGCTAATTCTGGCTATACCACGGTGGTCATCACTGCCATTTTCAATGCTTATTTTGTTTCGGTTGTGGCAGGCAACGCTCCGTGGGCTACATTAGCCTGGACACTTGCGCTTGCAGTTTCCTACACACTCATTATGCTCTTTGCGCCAGTCATCGGCGCATACGCGGATGCCTATGCCGCCAAGAAAAAACTGTTGGCCGCAACAACAATTGGCTGTGTGATATTTACAGCACTGCTCGCTTTTGCGGGCCCCAATAGTTTGTGGCTGACTATCCCACTAATCGTCTTTTCCAATTTTTTTTATGGATGCGGAGAAAATCTGATCGCGGCTTTCTTACCGGAGCTGGCCCGTGGACGCGCTCTGGGAAAAGTATCCGGCTGGGGCTGGAGTCTGGGATATGTGGGCGGATTAGTAAGTCTTGGTGCTTGCCTGGCCTATGTGACATGGGCACAAGGACACAACCAGAAAGCAACTGACTTTGTCCCTGTTACCATGCTGATTACCGCTGCGCTATTTGCGCTTTCCAGCCTGCCTACGTTTATGTTCTTGAAAGAACGCGCCTTACCGCAACCCCATTTACAAGGCCTAAACATTTTTCAGGAATCGTTTGCGCGCCTGGGCCACACCCTGCGCCGAGCAAAACAGTTCCGTGATTTACGGCGCTTTCTGATCTGTACGGTATTTTATCAGGCAGGTATTCAGGCAGTGATTACCCTCGCTGCTATCTATGCGCAACAGGCAATGCATTTCACTACGCAACAAACCATTATGCTTATTTTTGTGGTCAACATCACTGCGGCCATCGGCGCATTTCTGTTTGGCCACGTGCAAGATCGCATAGGACACATTCCCACCATTGCACTTACATTGTTTGGGTGGATCGGAATGATATTACTGGCATGGGGTGCAGAAGGACCGACGCAATTTTGGATAGCCGCCAACCTTGCCGGTGTCTGTATGGGCTCCAGTCAATCTGCTGGGCGTGCACTGGTCGGTTTTTTAAGCCCTGCTGCGCGGCGTGCAGAGTTTTTTGGCTTGTGGGGGCTCGCAGTGAAGTTTTCTTCCATTCTGGGGCCAATCACTTACGGGCTGGTAAGCTGGATTTCCAAAGGGGATCATCGACTTGCCATTTTGATTACCGGCAGTTATTTTGTTGCGGGTTTACTTATTTTGGCGGGCATTGACGTGAAGCGTGGCAGGCGCGTAGCTTTACGCAAAGAAAATCAGTCATAGCAACTGATTTTTAACTCGCTATTGGCGTTAATTATGCTTACATTAATCAGTCCAGCTGGAACGAGATATTGGCGTTTATCCGGTACTTAACAATTTTCCCTTCTTCTACTTTGGCTTCAAAATCCTTGATATAGATGGATTTAATACCATGCAGGGATTTTCCTGCGCGGGTAACCGCCTGCGCTGCCGCATCTTCCCAACTTTTATCTGACTCCGCTAATACTTCAATGACCTTCATGACATTTGACATGCCAGTTCTCCTTACCTGTTTATTGATACCCGATTGCATTCAGCATGAGCTCTGTCAATACGCAACCAGCCTCTGTTCACTATAGTACAAACCGCATCAAACATTTTTAAGCCGGCAAGCAAATTCCCAGCGAGAATACTTTTTCAAGCTCCTGCCGCAACAACGCCTCATTGCCAGAATAAATAGGAGAAAAATGGAAGGGAATAACCGTTGCAACGCCAGCCTGGCGCGCAATAATCCCGGCCTGCCAGGCAGTTAAATGATATTTTTCTGCTGCTCGTTGCACATCTTGCTGTAAGAAAGTACTTTCAATGAATAACACATAAGCACCGCTTGCCAATGCAGCTATTCTTGAGGCATTTTCGGCGTGATAAACCACATCGGTTACGTATGCCAGCTTCTGTCCAGGTACGATACGTACAACTTGCTCTTTCAGCTTTCCCAATTGAAAAACTTTTTCCTGGCGCTCACCTTCTTCGACCCACCATGCTCGAATCAAAGTGTCATCTGGTTCCCCGCTCAATACGGCACGTTTCAATTCTTTTAACCACGGCCCGATGGGTAACGCCAGCGCCATCAGCCGATTTTTCCATATATTGACATGTGATTTTTCTTCCAGTGCAAAAGCCATGCTTGGAATTTTATGGTCAAGCATGGCATATCGCACACAAAACATCGTTTCATCCAGCAATACATTATCGGTTAAACGCCATGTTTTCTCTTTTTCTCGCCTGAACGCTGATTGACAATGAAATTCTGCGCTGCGCGCATGGCAATCGGGATTCACTTCCGTCACGACCAGAGTGAAATCTGTCGCATAATTTTCCACCAGATTCCAGGTGTAAGATGCGAGTTTGTGCTCTACCTGTTCCAGAAAATTGGGCGGTCCGTACAAAAACACCTTTTTCTCTCGCCCCAGGCAAATACGCAACAGCGTATCAAACCCGATAAAATGGTCCATATGCGTGTGCGAAACAAACACATGGCTGACGCGTAACAGTTTGCGCGGTGGAAGATGATGAATTTCACCCAGGTCGAATAACAGCGCGCGTTTTTCAAACAGAAAATCAACAAAGAGCCCCGGGTCTCCGAATGGCTCATTAACCAGTTTTGGATGAAACAAAGGACGCATTACCTAACTCCGAGCCACAATCATCAAACCTCACTTACTATTTATAACCAAAAAACCTCTATTTATCCTTTTATTATTCAATATTTCTACTATATTAAAGGCTTACCAGTGATTTCCCATAAAGGAGAAAGATCATGGCTATTGCTTATACCATCGAAAAATACCTGAACATGCACGACATTCCCTATGACGTGGTGAAACATCCCCACACACAAACCAGCCTTAAAACTGCGTATGCTGCGCAAATTGAAGGGGATTGTCTGGCCAAGGCCGTATTACTGGAAGACGACAACGGATACATGATGGCTGTGTTACCCGCGACTCACCACGTTAAGTTGGGTGAGATACGTAGGCAAACTGGCCGGCAAGTCAGAATGGCGTCAGAGCGCGAAGTTTCTGACTTGTTTCAGGATTGCGAAAGAGGGGCTATCCCTGCAATAGGTTTGGCTTATGGTATTGAAACCATTCTGGATGACAGTCTTATGGAAAACCGAGATATTTACTTTGAAGCCGGTGACCATGAAGAATTGATTCATATGAGTTGCGAACAGTTTGAAGAAGCCATGAGCTCCGCCATGCACGGGGAATTTAGCTCCTCAATTTAGCGGCTGCTTTGTGGGTACAGTTTACGTCACTTAACTGTGACAAATGGTCATTTGACGACCATTCCAGCATATGCGCACTGGTAGCGGTTTTTTTTACGTAAAAACAGTTAAATTCACTTGATATTGTTCCCGCTGTGAACAGCACAATTCACTTCTTTCGTAATGACTTTAAACTCCAAATCACCTAATAATTTTATTGCCGATATTTTAGTGATCGGTTCTATGCTATATTCATCTTATGTACGACTTTCATTTACGCTGGTTTAGTTTCTAAATATTAATAAGCAGGGAGGCCGCATGGGCCAAAAAGATTATGTTTCATTGCAAGAACCGTTCCTGAATACGCTGCGTAAGGAACATATACCGGTTTCCATTTTCCTGGTGAATGGTATCAAGCTGGTGGGCAAAATTGAATCGTTTGACCAATATATCATCATGCTTAAAGGTCACGACAACGTCACCCAGACCATTTTCAAGCACGCTATCTCTACCATTTCACCTTCACGTCAGGTGCAACTTCCAGCACGAGATGCAAAGCCGGATGAAGTTTGATTTTGACTTAACGTAATATCGATATTTAGATCTGCCAGGCAAATCTAAACAGAACGGGATACCAAACAACCCTTCCAAATACTTTATGGCTTAACACGTTCTATCGAAAAAACCCGCCCATTGTTATCAAAAGTAATTGTGGTCAACCACCCTGATCGATCCTTGGGTATGTAATACCAAATTTTTCTCGACACCCATCTATGGGACTGTACATGTGTTTCCCTGTCCGGCTCACCTGCCAACAGCACGACTTCAGCTACTGACATCCCGTCATCAAGTATGCGAAATTTTTCAAAAGGGATTTCAGCCGCCATTGTCACTGTGTAATAACTCATGAACGCCACTACCAACAGACTACGCAAGCATGCCGCGGGTATCTTAATCAAGTCAGCACTGCCTTTTGAGCTTCACGCACGCCCGATGACCACCATATGCGACACGCTCCTTCATCTGAAACCATACAAGGCCCAACGGGTGAGCGTGGCGTGCAAGCTTTACCGTAGATGCGGCATTGATTGGGGTAGATTTTACCAAGCACGACTTTTGCGCAATCGCAACCCGGCGGCATTTGCCCGGCACGTTTGCGAGAAACATCTTCATAGGATGGAAACTGAAGCCGGGCATTGCGTGCTTGAAACAAGGCATTCAGTTCAAATCCGGAATGCGGGATAACACCCACTCCCCGCCAGTTGGCATCCACGATATCCATGGTGTGGGCAAAAAATCGCTGAGCAACCGGATTTCCGCCAGTACGAACTACTTCTGGATAACAATTATCTAAAAAGCGTTCGCCTTCCAACAACTGGCGCAGCACTGAATACATCGCCGCCAATAAGCTTTCTGGTGAAAAACCAGCTACAGCCGCAGGCATTTTGTGTTTTTCTACCACAAACTGCCATTCTTCTGGCCCCATTACCGTAGCCACATGCCCAGGTGCTACCAGCGCATCGAACCCCGGCAATTCGCTATCCAGCAGCATGGCTACAGCTGGCCAGGTTAATCTTCCGGAGAGCAGTACGGACAAGTTTTCCGGGACACCTTCAGCCAGCATCGCGGCTACAGGCGCAGTGGTCGTTTCAAAACCCGCCGCGAAAAAAACAACGGTTTTTCCAGCGTTTTCCCTTGCAATCTGTACAGCTTCTGCGGGTGAGGCAATAGGGCGAATATCCGCACCCGCTGCTTTGGCTTCATCAAGAGAACGTATCTCACCCTTGGCGACATTCACTGGCACTCGCAACATGTCGCCAAAGGCCACTAAAATAATGGGTTCATGAAGGGCGAGCTGAATTGCCTGATACACGTCTTCTTCAGGGCATACACAAACCGGACAGCCCGGCCCTGGAATCAGCTCAATATGCTTTGGCAGTGCGCTACGTAATCCCGCCATCGTAATGGAGCGTTCATGACCGCCACACACGTTCATGATTTTGATTTTTCTTTCCAGCGGTAATGCCTGAATTTTGTCCAGCCATTCTTTGGCAGATAATTTCATTCAGATGCACCTGACAATACAGATAAACATTTACACCGTGCTCACATGCAACTGAACACCTTCTGGTTGAATTTTGGGGCGAGCGGTTTTACCTTGATTCACCCTGTCGCGCTGGGCGTGCAACTCTTGACGCAACCAGTCAAACCAGACATCCAGCCCAATCTGCTTTCTGGCAGATAAATGCATCATCGGTGCATTAGATGCTAACTCACGCACAAATCGCTCTGCGCGCTGCGGATCAAAATCATCCAGCACAGACAACAAATCTGTTTTGGTCAGCACAATGGCGTCAGCCGCGCGAAACATGACAGGGTACTTGGCGGGTTTATCATCCCCTTCGGTGACCGAAAGCAACGTAATATTCCGGTGCTGACCCAAATCAAAACTGGCCGGGCATACCAGATTGCCCACATTTTCGATAAACAGAATATCCAGCCCTTCCAGAGGTAAGCTATGCAACGCATCATGCACCATGTGGGCATCCAGGTGGCACGCACTTCCGGTAGTGATCTGGATCGCTGGTACGCCTTTGGCACGAATGCGATCCGCATCATTTTCCGTTTCAAGGTCGCCCTCAATGACGGCAATCCGAAATTCGTGTTTCAAGGCATCGATCGTCGCTTCCAGCAAAGCTGTCTTGCCAGAACCGGGGGAGGACATCAAATTGATCGCAAGCACTCCGTGACTATCAAAGTGCTGCCGATTGTGGACGGCTTGATCATCGTTTTTTGCCAACAGGTTTTTCAAAACAGACACCGCAGTTGTGCCGCCTTCTACTGGCTTATAGGCAAAGTGCTTATTGCCGGGGGTAATGTTGCAACCACAGGTATTGCACATAAATGACCTCGAATTTATCACCAAAATATCTTTGTCAGAATAACTTGAATTTTTGCTTTATATGCTCAGGATTCTTTTGTCAGTTCCACGCTGGCCAGCAGCATTTCATCTCCGGAAATCAACTGCGTATGATAATCCCCGCATTGCCCGCATATCAGCCGGTTGGCTGCCGCTTCTGTTTCTGCACCGCATTGCTGGCAGCGGACCCGCACTGGCAGTCGGTCAATGTACAAAACCGCATTTTCGGCTACAGTGCCTGCACTGGCCAAAGGGAAGGCATTTTCGAGCAAGCTGGCCTCAACACCTGATAATGGACCAATCTGCAGCTTGATCAGTTTTACAGCCAATGCATCATGTTGTTTGGCGATTTCCTGAACTTGAATGATGAGCGCCTGACACACTGATAACTCATGCACCAGGCACTGCTCCCTCCAGAGCCAGCATTTCGTCGTAAAGTTCCCAGGCGGAGCGGGCATGTTCTTCAGTCATTTTCTGAATAGCATATCCCACGTGGACCATGACAAAATCACCCAATTGAACAGGCTCATCCTGCATCAAAAAAAGGCTTACATCGCGCTCAATGCCTTTGGCACCGCAACGCGCAATAAAGCCATCAACTGCCAGTACTTGCATGGGAATTCCAAGACACATCAGTTTTTCTACCGAACAAGATTGTGTAATTAGTATAGTGGAAAATCGAAGGGGGCAACGTTGAATTCAACACAAGATTTTATCTTGTGCGGTTCACATTGATGCAAAAAGCTGGCATTTTGTGGATAATATTCCTCTTTAAAGGGGAACTATCTTTTAACCTGGTGATGAAGGTTTATGCAACCAGAAATGCAGTGTTTTGGTTCATTACCTGTTTACTCAACATGGACTGCAAATCCTCTGCAGTAAGTGACTTGCTGTAATAGTACCCCTGAAAATCATCGCATTGTATGGATTGCAAGTATCCAAGTTGTTCCGTTGTTTCAACACCTTCAGCAGTAACGGCGAGCCTTAATGACTTTGCCAGGGCAACCATCGCTGACACAATCGCGGCATCATCCGGATCGGTGGTAATATCCTGAATAAATGACTGGTCAATTTTCAAACGATGAACAGGGAAGCGCTTTAAATAGCTCAAACTGGAATAACCCGTTCCAAAATCATCAATGGCAATTTTGACGCCCTGAGCCTCCAATTTGTGCAACGTTCCCTCTGAACGGTCCATCAACGCGCTTTCGGTAATTTCAATTTCAAGCCACTCCGGATCAAAACCAGCGTTTTTCATAATGCTGGCAATAATTTCTGCCAGTTCCAGATTTCGAAATTGCTTCGGTGACAAGTTGACGGACAGCAGGATAGGGTCGTGACCACTCTCACGCCACAGTTTTGATTCATTACATGCGGTAGCAAGCACCCACTCACCAATTTTTTCAATGATGCCGATTTCTTCTGCTATCGGTATGAATTCCTCCGGAGGCACTTCTCCAATCAGATGATTGCTCCACCGCAACAAGGCTTCAACCCCTGTTATTTTTCTTGTTGAAACTGACACAATCGGTTGGTAATGCAACGAAAATTCATTGCGCTCAACCGCACGCCTTAACTGCTCTGAAATTTCCATACGGCGAGTAAGTCCTTCGCTCAACTCGGTGGAAAATACGTGGTAGGTATTACGTCCATTTGCTTTAGCCTGGTACAACGCAATATCTGCATACCTGAGGAAATCATCATGTGTGCCATCCCCAACCGGAAAAACCGCTATACCGATACTGGCTGTGACAAAAATTTCCCTGCCATCCACATTGATCGGCCGGGAAAGCGTGGCCAGTATTTTTTCGGCCACAACAGCGGCATCGTTCGCATACTGAACAAGATCAAGTATGACAGTAAATTCATCACCACTTAACCTGGCAACGGTGTCTACAGTCCTCACAACAGAAAGTAACCGCTTACCCACTTCTTTTAGCACAATATCACCAGCCGCATGGCCTAGAGAATCATTAATTTCTTTGAAACGATCAAGATCAATAAACATCAGTGCAGACATGCAATCATGACATCGTGCATGCAGGACAGATTTTGCCAATCTGTCCTGAAACAAATTCCGGTTAGGTAATCCGGTAAGACCGTCGAACTGTGCCAGTAACTCCAGTCTGGCTTCTATGCGCGCACGCTCTTCAAGTTCGCCTTTCATCTGATCATTGATCACCAACAGTTCGCTGGTACGCTGATTAACGCGCTGTTCCAACTCGCCGTTAATAATAATCAGCGCTGCCTCAGCTTTTGTGCGTTCACTTACCTCATACTTTAAATCGGCATTACCTTGCGTCAGTTTCCGGGTCATGCGATTGAATACACGCACAAGATCCTGAATTTCACGACAAGAAGCAGGCGCAATGTGTTTGGTGTTTTTCCCTGCCGCAATCATGAGCGCTGATCGCCGCAAATCCCGCAAGGCATTAGTGAGTCTGTTAGCAACCAGAATACCGCTTATCAATGCCAGCGATAGAGCGATCAGCGTAGCCAAGCCCACGGCCCATAAAGACTTCCGCAGCAAATTTTCTGTTTCTTTATATAAAGACGTATATTCAAAAATGGTTGCGCCAATAATTTGCTGTCCATTCCCATACACGGGAACCACAATCTGTCGTATTTCTTCTTGTGACACTGGGCTATATTCCACAAAAGATCTTGGCTGCCCATCTTTGAGTAATTGTGAAATTGCATGATCAGGAAGTGTGTCAACCAGGCTACCGATTTTGCTATGCCCGGAATCGGCAATAATGCGGCTGGACTTATCCACAACTTTCAAATTGCGATGACCGCGATCGTAGACATGGTCGATCATATTCTGCAGCACATCCTGGTTTACACGCGAAAGGGGATTTTCAAGCTTCCCAAGGAAATTGAGCCCTCCTGCCTTATACGCTTCATAGGTAATTAAGGCTGATAACGATTCAGCGCTGTGTGTCGCATCTGCAATGGCAGATTGCTCAGAAAGCTTCTGAAGGTGATTGAGGGAAACTGCCCCTACAATACCAATTAACAAAAAAGCGGAAATTACGATAAAAAGTAACCGTGTACGAATGCTCATTTACGCTCCATATACATGTCTTATTTTTTTACTTATTTAAGTTGTTATGCATTGCCTGAGATATCAGTGCCTTTTAAGGCAGCCGGAAATCCCGGTTGTGCGAGGCATACGTAAAAACCTGCCTCAGACAAAAAACAGCCAAAATTCCAAATAAGATTAATATGGTGATAAATGATTAATAAACAGCTTGTTGCATAAAACAGGTGACACAAATATCAAACTAAAAGGGAATGCAAAAGCCGCCCCATTCTTGTGCACTCAAAGTAATAATGTGCCCATTTCTGTCAAAAAGTTAACAATTGTGCCGAGATATCATCTGAGCAAAAAATGAGCAAAAAAGTCAAAAAATGTAAAATATTAAGGTATTAGAGCAACGCCCCCTTTCCTGCATTTATTGTTGCTCTACCCCACGAGGTAAGTTAATGCAAAAATCGGGCCAGATTTTACATTTATTTTTAAAAACCTGACTGATTAAACTTCACGCTATTTAATTTTCAAATATTGCTGAAAAAAATGAATTCACACTCTGCTAATCAATAAAAAACACATCTCGACCCAAGAATACCCGACCATTCTAGTTGGTTGAAATTACCTATTGAACTGCTAATATCTAATTGAGAAAACAATAAAAATTGAGAGCTGGGCCATGAGTCGCACCTGTTTTACGTTAATGCCGGTTTGCATTTTTCTGTACTTTGGATCTGCTCACGCCGAATCCTCTTCAGGCCAGCAAATTTTTAAGGAAAGATGTACCCAATGCCATGCAAGTGGTCCGATTCAATTCACTTCAGATAATGATGCGATTCAAAACACTTTAAAAACGGGCAACATTAAACAGCATCGATTTACGCTTACAGATGGAAATATTGCCTCACTGCTCGAGTACATTGCATCCATCCGCAAAAGTAACGCTACAAAATGACAACTTTGGTACTGGGTATTGGCAATACATTACTAAGCGACGAGGGGGTAGGCGTTCACGTCATTTCTCAATTACAGGCTTTGGGTAATCTTCCCGATAATGTCACACTGATGGACGGCGGCACATTGAGTTTCATTCTGGCCGGATCAATCGAAGACGCAGAAAATCTTATAGTAATCGATGCTGCTGACTTACAATGTGCACCGGGTACAGTGCAGACATTTATCGGTGAGGATATGGACCGTTTTCTGGGTGCGAATCGCAAGTTCAGCGTACATGAAGTCGGGCTGCTTGATTTGATGGCAGTCGCTCATCTGGCTGGCCATTTACCAGTAAGACGAGCATTAATCGGTATTCAACCTCACCTGTTAGACTGGGGCGATGCGCCCAGCCCGGCGGTAGCAGCAGCCATTCCGCAAGCATGCAATATGGCACTCAATTTAATTGGAGAATGGCAATAAATGAGCAAACTGGATGAAATTGGCATCAAGATAGTCAGTGAACCGCAAGAAACCGGGCAGTCCGGCAATGCAGTAGCAATTCTATATGAACTCGCTGAAATGCTGGATGAGCTGATCGAAAAGGGAGAAAGCGGCGCGATCGATTTACAAGGTATCCCCCTCACCCCCGGCGACTACGAGTTACTGCGAGAAGTGCTAGCTGAAGGCGAAGTACACGCCACCATCGATGCCATCGGGCCTACCGAAGTTCGGGAAACCATGTTCCCTGGCGTCTGGTGGATTACTCACTATAATGTAGAAGGAGATATCATGGCGGATGTGATTGAGGTCGGCTTCGTACCTGAAATTCTGCAAAGCCATCCCGATGATGTCAGTGAATCGAGCGAAAGGTTGAAAGCGTATTTACAGGAAGCTGCTGCAATCAATAATTAAAGATTGATCGCTTTAAGTAATCATGTAGCTAGTATAACCAAATAGAAACGAGTCTCTACTGCGGGGGGAACGTATGTCGATTCAGGATAATCTGGGAGTAAGTCTTACAAAACGTGGCATAAGCCGACGCTCCTTCCTCAAGTTCTGCACTGCAATGGCATCCATGATGGCACTGCCCCCATCGGCGGCTTACGCAATGGCAGAAACGCTCGCTAAAACCAGACGCCAGTCGGTCATCTGGCTTTCATTTCAGGAATGCACCGGTTGTACTGAATCCCTTACCCGCTCGCACTCCCCGACGCTGGAAGGATTGATCTTTGACATCATTTCACTCGACTATCATCACACATTGCAAGCCGCATCCGGTACAGCAGCAGAAGCGGCTCGCGAACAAGCGATGAAAGATAATTACGGCAAGTACATTTTAATCGTAGATGGCTCTATCCCTACCTTGCATGGCGGCGTTTACTCCACCATCGCCGGAATAAGCAATCTGGACATGCTGAAAGAAACAGCAAAAGGTGCTGCCGCAATTGTGGCGGTGGGTACTTGCGCAACCTATGGCGGAATCCCCAAGGCCAACCCAAACCCAACAGGTGCGGTTTCCGTATCTAACATTATCAAAGACAAACCCATCATCAACGTCTCAGGCTGCCCGCCTATTCCTACAGTTATTACGGGTGTTTTGGCGCATGTACTGACTTTCGGCATTCCTGATCTGGATGAACATGGCCGCCCCAAAGCATTCTATGGCAATACCATTCATGACCGATGCTACCGTCGTCCATTCTATGATCAGGGAAAATTCGCCAAAACGTTTGATGATGAAGGCGCGCGCAATGGCTGGTGTCTTTATGAGCTGGGTTGTAAAGGTCCAACCACCTATAACGCCTGCGCCACTGAAAAATGGAACGAAGGCACAAGTTTCCCGATTCAGTCAGGACATGGGTGTCTGGGCTGCTCTGAACCGGATTTCTGGGATAAAGGCAGCTTTTACAAGCCTCTTTCTGCCAGCACCTGGAACAGCACTGAAACCCTCGCAGCAGCAGCAGTTGGTGGCGTAGCAGTTGGCGCAATTGCCGCAGTGGTTACCCGCAGCAGACAGGATAAAATTACAGAAGGCAAATAGCCATGGATTTACTTTCATTTGCTCGCGGACCCGCACTTTACTGGTCTCTCGCCATTTTAATTTTCGGGATGCTTTGGCGGCTGACAGGTATCCTGCTGCAAAAACGCAAACCGGATTTTTCTGAGCCACGCAGCACTGCCACCTGGATGGGTGCGTTGAAACTGATAGTGATACGTTCCTGGCCTCACAAAGAATTCGCCTCTCGTACTGCATTTACTGTCACAGTCAGCTATTTGTTCCACATCGGTCTGGCCATTGTTGTATTCGGCTTTTTGCCCCATATTTTATTTTTAAAAGATGTCTTCGGAATTTCCTGGCCCAACTTACCCAATAGCGTGATTTATTTTGCCGGTGCCCTGACCATTGGCGCACTGATTGCAGTGATGGTGAGGCGACTGGTCAATCCGGTTCTAAAGCTCATCTCCAACTTCGACGATTACTTCAGCTGGTTTGTCACTATTACACCCGTATTCACAGGTCTGCTAGCTGCGGCACATCTGGGAGCACGCTACGAAACACTGCTGGCTATTCACATTCTGTCTGTAGAACTGCTCTTCATCTGGTTCCCCTTTGGCAAATTGATGCATGCCACATTGGTTTTTGTATCTCGCGGTACAACGGGCGCACTTTTCGCGCGTAAAGGAGCGCAACTATGAGCAATGCTGACGTGAATATCAAGCATCCTCTGGAACTCGATAAACCACGTTTCTCTATTAAAAAACCAGAAATCCGGTACGACAAGCAAGGTGACCTGACAGATGATGCGCGGGTGCAAACCGCACTCAAACACTTCGTGCGGGACTTTGGCGCAGTGGCCGCAACGTATATGGAATCTTGCATCCATTGCGGCATGTGCGCCGATGCCTGCCATTTTTACGAAGCCACAAAAGATCCTAAATACACACCCATATGGAAACTGGAACCTTTCAAGCAAGCGTACAAAAGAGAAGCCAGCCCCTTTGCATTCTTTTATCGCGCACTCAACCTCAAACGCAAAGTTACGGTGGAAGAACTGGAAGAGTGGCAAGAGCTGATTTATGACTCTTGCACCATGTGCGGTCGCTGCACCCTGATCTGCCCCATGGCAATCGACATCTCTTCGCTGGTGGGCATGGCGCGACATGGCATGTTCCAGGCCGGACTGGTTCCCCACGAATTATGGGCTGTAGCCGAACGGGCAGAACGCGAAGGCAGCCCGCTGGGTGCCAATGCCGATGTATTCAAGGACCGCTGCGAATGGCTGGCAGATGATCACGAAGTCACTATCCCGGTAGACAAGGAAAAAGCTGATGTCCTTGTGAGCATGTCTTCCATTGAAATCATGAAATTTCCGGAATCCATCGTGGCCACCGCCAAGGTCCTTAATCACATGGGGCTTAACTGGACTTTCCGAACCGATGGCTATGAAGCCACCAACTTCGGCATGCTGTCAGGCAATAGTCAGTGGCAAAAAGACATGAGCATGAAGCTAATCAATGCTGCCATTGCCTGCGGTGCACAACTGCTGATCCTGCCGGAGTGTGGACACGCATACGGGGCAATGCGCTGGAATGGCGCCAACATATATGGCAAACCCTTGCCTTTCAAAGTCAGGCATATTTCAGAGTTTCTGGCCGGAAACATTCAAAATGGCAAAATCAAGGTCAAAAAAATAGACAAATCACTCACCTTCCATGACCCCTGCCAGGTATCACGTCGCGGTGGCGCCACGCAGGCACCACGGGATGTGTTGGCCGGACTGGGCGTGGAACTTCGGGAAATGGAAGACACCAAAGGCATGAACTGGTGTTGTGGCGGTGGCGGTGGGGTGGTCACCATCCATCGTGCTGATGCAATTCGGTATCAGGCATTCCAAATCAAAATGAAACAGGTAGACAACACCGGCGCAGAAATTTTAGCCACCAGCTGCTCTAACTGCCGTCAGACTTTTGATGACTGTCAGGCGCACTTCCATTGGGACAAGACCATGCAAAGCTTGCTGGAACTTGTTGCAGATAATCTGGTAGAGGAATAAAACAGCATGACCGCACAAACAGTCGTAGTGGATCCTATCACCCGCATCGAAGGCCATTTGCGCATCGAAGCAGAAACCAACGACCAGGGAGAAATCACCCGAGCTTCCAGCGCCGGCACCATGGTAAGAGGGATAGAGATTATTTTACGCGGGCGAGACCCGCGCGACGCCTGGGCTTTCGCACAACGCATCTGCGGTGTGTGCACATTAGTGCATGGCATTGCTTCTGTTCGCGCTGTTGAAGATGCGCTGAAATATCCAATACCGCCTAATGCCCAGCTCATCCGCAACCTGATGATCGCGGCCCAATACGTGCATGATCATGTAATGCATTTCTATCACCTGCATGCTCTGGATTGGGTAGATGTAGTCTCTGCGTTGAAAGCGGACCCCAAACAAACATCCGAACTGGCACAAAGCATCTCCAGCTACGCAAAATCTTCCCCCGGTTATTTTGCTGACATGCAGAAAAAAATAAAAGGGTTTGTGGAATCAGGCCAACTGGGAATTTTCACCAATGGCTACTGGGGTCACCCAGCCTACAAGCTGCCACCAGAAGCCAATCTCATGGCGGTGGCGCACTATCTTGAAGCCTTGTCATGGCAGCGCGATGTTGCAAAATTACACACCATTTTCGGCGGAAAAAACCCCCATCCCAACTTTCTGGTAGGAGGGGTACCCTGTGCGATCAGCATACACCCGGAACACGAAGGCCAAGGCAAAGGCCCTCATTATCGCGGCGGCGAAGGAGCAACCAGCCTCAACATGGTAGGGCTGGAAATGGTGAAGAACATCATCCATAAAATGCGTGATTTTGTTGATCAGGTCTATGTTCCAGACACTTTAGCCATCGCAGGTTTTTACAAAGACTGGGCATTTCAGGGCGAAGGCATCGGCAACTTCATGACTTATGGTGATTTCCCCGAAAAAGGCATGTCCGATCCCGCCAGCTACCTGATCCCTTCCGGTGTCATTCTGAACCGTGACCTGTCAGTCATACACCCTGTAGATTTAAACGCTGACGACCAGATTCAGGAATTCGTTGCTCACTCATGGTACGACTATAGCGGCGGAAAAGACAAAGGCCTGCACCCCTATAAAGGCGAAACCACTTTAAACTACACTGGCCCCACCCCCCCTTACCAGAACCTGGAAACAGACAAATCCTACTCCTGGATGAAATCCCCGCGCTGGAAAGGCCACGCGATGGAAGTCGGGCCACTGGCACGGGTACTGATGCTATATGCAACAGGGCACGCCCAAACCAAAGAACTCGTCGGCATGACCTTGAAAAAACTGGATTTGCCTGTTCAGGGGCTCTACTCCACTTTAGGCAGAACCGCCGCACGCACATTGGAAACAAAAATCATTGTAGACGCCATGCAAACCTGGTACGACAACCTCATTACCAACATCAAAGCGGGGGATGTCAAAACCTTCAATGAAAAACAATGGGACCCTTCCACCTGGCCAAAAACAGCCAAAGGCGTAGGTTATATGGAAGCGCCGCGCGGCGCGCTGGCACACTGGATTGTGATCAAAGACACCAAAATCGACAACTACCAGGCAGTCGTCCCTTCCACATGGAATGCTGGCCCACGTGATGACCAAGGCAAAGATGGTCCCTATGAAGCCGCACTCAAAGGCCACAAACTGCACGACCCCAAACAACCGATCGAAATTTTACGCACCATCCACAGCTTTGATCCCTGCATTGCCTGTGCTGTGCATGTGGTAGACCCTGACGGGGAGGAATTGATCAAAGTGAAAGTGAGATAAATCTGACCAGATAATATCCATTCGTTTTAGAAGGGAAATCTACCGGTATGTTTCGTGCAATCAAAAAACGCTCATCCTCGTATCCTGAATGAGTGCTGCTGATTCATTGCAATTCTTCGCCTCTGCCGATTGCAGTCATACAACAGATTCGATAGAACACTTCCCGCTTACGAAGAGCAACTGCAGTGCGACGTACCCCCCAAGTCAAAGAACTTTTCCTCCTTCTTCTTGTAATATAGCGCCGCCATTGCCTCAGACTGTTCGCCGTACGGGTCGGCCAGAACATCGTGCAACTTCTGCACCAGACTGAAATCCCCGGCGTCCGTGGCGCTTCGATACGCCTCTACCATCATCCACTCCCTCGGAATGTACTTAGGGTTGACCCTTTTCATTGCCGCCGACACGTCCGCCGGCTCGCGCCCCTCTTGTTCCAGCGCCGCGTGCCACTTCTGCAGCCACACCGTCCAACGTGCCTCCATCGTAACGCTGTCCTGAGCATATCCCCCGCGTGTCTCGTAGAAGCCAGGGCGCAAAGCCGCCACGTGCTTGGGCAGGCTCGAAAGCTCCCGCCAGAAGATCGTATAGTCCACTGGCGTTTCCGTCATGAGCGCATGAAGCTCCGCGAAAAGTTCCATGCGAAATTCGGCTAGGCCCATCTTTTCCGCCCACATACGATACATCTCATGGTTCATGAACTTCGGCAATGTATCTACAATATCCCCCAGCGCCTTAATCGCGTTCGTGTCCTGCCCCAGCAGCGGCGTCACGGCCATGCAGAACATCTGAAAATTTGTCGCAGCGGCCATAGGCTGGTTCATAAAGGAAAAGTGCTCTCCGCCGCCGATCCACATCTGAAACATCGGGTTATACGCTTCCATGAAGCCAAAAGGCCCGTAATCCAGTGTCCACCCACCTACTGCGCAGTTGTCGCTGTTGAAATTTCCCTGGCAATACCCTACCCGAATCCAATGGGCGGCCAACCGAGACAAGCGTGCGCCAAACTCCCGCGCGACGGCGATGACTTTGTCGGAAAGCGTCGCCTCGGTACCACGCAGCTCAGCGGCGATGTCAGGGTACTCTCGTTCTAACGCATGCAGGAAGATCGCCTCGAGCTCCGCGAGGGCACGTGGGTGCTCGTTTTTTCTCGCCCGCCGCCCGAACAATTCAAGTTGTCCGACACGGAGAAACGAAGGAGCGGCACGCGTCGTGATCGCGGCCGGTTCGTCCACCATGCGGTCCGGCTCTTCGGTTTTGGCACCTGGGGAGTACCAGGGACGCGAGATGGTTTCGCTGCGGGAGACAAAGAGGCAGAGTGCCCTGGAAGTAGGCACCCCCATCGCTGCCATCGCTTCCGACGCAAGAAACTCACGGATACTTGACCGCAGCACTGCACGGCCGTCACCACCACGGCAATAAGGGGTCCTGCCACCGCCCTTGAGCTGGAACTCCCAGCGATGGCCGTTAGGGAGAAGTACCTCAAGCACTGAAATGGCACGCCCGTCTCCGTAACCGTTGCCATTCTTGAAAGGGCAATTATGATACATCTCTTGCCCGTAGATACTAAGGGCGTAGCCACTCGCCCAGCCGCTGGCTCGAACGTGGGGGGACGCGATATCGGCGTTTGCAGCGCTCACGGCAACTGTTGGATCACCTGTGAAAAATTGCATGAAAGACGCCTCACTGGCGGCGCTTTCGGACAAGCCTAGCTCACGGAAAAAACTTAGGCTGTGGATGACGTAATGAGGGTCCGGCAGAGGCGTCGGAAGAACCTCAACGTAGTGACCAGACTTGACCTGGCGGGGCATCTTGTTTGGGGCATGGCGAGCCTGCTCGGGATCGACGGTGAGAGATCTAAGCAGCGAGTAGTCTGCGAACTGAAGAAAGGCGGTGAAAGAGAGCGGTACGGGAGAATCCATTTTCTTAAAATCACAAAATATCAAAATATTAAAAAATCAAAATGCATGTTATTTGGCAGACAGAAACACAGCAAGATAAAACAATCACTCAACATCACTAGCGGCCAGGCATTTCAAGCACAGGAGCCAAATATCGGTTGTCGAGTTCTGGATAGTTGGCGTTGACTTGGAAATGCCTTTGCGAGGAAATACTCGCTGTGCCCACGGCTGCCACTTTCATATGGCTAGAATCGTAGTTTGCTCTGTTCACCAGAGAAAATCCAGCTTCGCCAATCGTGACTACGTATTTCTTTCCAAACCCATCACCTAAATCGAAACAAGGTTTGCCGGCCGATTTAATTCAATTACGCATCATGTAAGGAGATTATTTTATCGGTCGACTAAGTGCCAGGAATAGTCGTCGAGTTATTGTAGTTGACTGTCCGAAATTAGTGAACAACAGTCGTTACATCGAGCGAATTGTCGGAAAGAGGATTTTCTACTGTGTAGAAAACCAGCACAAGTCGCATGTAATTGAACAGAGGGAAAGAACAGTTGGTAAAAGACCATGCTTGTTTCCTGGCAAAATTGCGCGCTGATTTACATCCTTGTGGTAGGCCTTGAACGACAACTGATTCCCGGCAGCTTCGAACACGCGTTCAATCAGCTTGATTTAGCACTCCTCCGCAACTATTGCAGAATTTTGCATCTGCAACAGCCTCAGTGCCACATTTTTTACAGAACAAAGAACTTCCCTTTTCTGCGCTTCTATTTTTGCCGAATCCTCGCCACACCCATAAATAGGTCTCTCGCCCGATAACAATGGCTCCTGAGGATGCGATGGCAACCGCTATTGCAATAATGAAAGGGGCGAATGGCTTCGTTTCATAACTATCGATCATTAGAACGATAAACCCAACTCCGCATAGGGGGCCGAAAATAACAGCAATGCGCCGCCACCCGAGATGAGAATATGTTAGAACCCAAAAGGCTAACAAACACAGGGCAAACGCAAGAGCAGTTGCTACCAGAGCGTCTAGCGTGTACTTACCTAAAGAAAGGTAATCTGCAATCTTTGGTTCGTAAAAGCTGCATTCCTTATCAGCAAGCAACTGGCGTAGCACGTCTGATGGAATCGTCGTGCTTCCTTTTGCGTTCTTAAAGTTATTGATAACTTGTACCACTCGCTCTGTGCATCGCGATGAAAGTCCAGTAATGTCTTCATCGGTAAGGTAAAAACCATTGCGCTTGTTTAGCAAAAGGTTGGGCGGTGTATCCGATGCAATCTTATCTTCTGTATGGTTGTGGTTGCCTTTGTTTTGCGTGAGGTGCCGGTCGTAATACTTGAACACCTGGTTCTCGAGGCTGTTTTCTGCAACAAACCTTTGGGCATCAAGGTAACCGTTGGCGAATAAGAGAAGAAAAAAAGTTGTGCCAAACAAAGCTGCTATCAGGAGTGAACGTTTTGGCCTAATCCGCTCAACTATAGTAATTTTGGTGATCTTTAAAGCCTCACTGGAGAGCTTGGCCACACTTGGAGCCATTTCGACATAGGAGGGCGGAGAAACAATTGGCGCTTCCAAAACCGTCGCGCGGGTCGAACTATTGAGCAGCCGCTTCGTGAGGTTTCCAGCCACAACAAACCAGAGGGCCGAAACAATGAAAGAGATCACGCAAACTGTAATGCTCATGTAGTACATACCAATGATCTGGACCAAAGTGGGCGCCTCTGAGTTCAAACCCATTAACACTTGTTGCTTCCCAATGCCCAACATGATCATATGCGTGACAACCCAAAAGTACCACCAGATAAGGAGTGACCTCGATCCGGATGTTCTTTTCCACGCATCGCCTCCAATATAGTCAGTCGATCCAACTTTGTAGATTTCGCTGAGTACCTGGTAGGGTTTAAATACGTTTATGAAGGGCAATATCCAGCCCCATGTTTTCCAACCTTCGTGCGCGAAACCATTCGCTTTCAAGGTTTCCTTAGCATACACGTAGCACGCCCCCAACCAGTGCAATAGTGCCAGGCCAACACCAACCAGCGTCAATAGCATGATGTTGGTCATCATCTCCCCAAACTCAAGGGAGCTAATCGTGGATTGATTAGCGGTGGAAACCCCAAAACGGATGTCATTGAAAACTCCAATCATCCAGATGTCAGATATTGCCCCCAAGGCGTTGACAACCATGTCGATACCTAAAGCTATAAAAAGGAGGTTTTTCGCATTACCGAGTTTTTTTTGGTTCATCTAATGATCCCGTAAAGTCAATACACGTGTTCAAGCTGCGCGCTGGTCATTACCTTGCCAGCTTGCAATAAAACCCAAATCGCCACATACAAATGTGAGTAAGCCAAACCTTTCACACCCCCCAGTTTAATTGTCAGTTAAAGTTAATACCCTTGCATTAACACGAGACTATTCAATACTTGTTGGCATAGTGGCTGGATTCGTTTAAACGCCTCATTCACATTGTTTTTTTCGCTTTCTGGGCCACCTGCTTGGCACATGAGCCCAATTGATTTTCCTTGAAAGTAAAATTGGTACGCCAATGAGTCTAGATACATTTTTATTCCAGCCCGTTCGAGGGGCATGGCTATTTGTAGCCAATATCCGGTTTGCCCTTCCAAGGTGAAATTGCCTGAAGCTACATATTTAAAACCATCAGGAACAGAATTCTTTGCCTCGCCAGATCTGACATATTTCTCCATTTCTTTTTTTGTCGGGTTATATCCCTGCGCGTCTTGAATATCTAGGTGGATTATTTCTGAGCCCGTACCATTTTCACTTACCCACTTTTGAACGATGTGAGGCCGCTCACCCTCCTTTGCGGTCCAAGATCGAGGGAGTTGCAAATTTAGCTGGACGCCTTGAGATTTACCCGCACCGTCAGTGTGGTAGCGCTGCCGGAAACCATCCGTGAACTCGTCTACGGGATGGGACGTGTATTTCACGGCCAACATGTACTCAAGTACTGGGCTTTCAATCTCGCCATTCGACCTTGCTTTGACTTGATCAAGGAAGTTGACCGCAATATCTCTCGTGATTCGTTGGCGACCGGAAGCTTCCCGGATTTTGGTTTGCAGTGTGGTAGCTGTTTTTTGAAATTGCTTATCCCCCATAGCTTTCTTGATCTGCGCTTCCAACTGGGATTTTATATCTGGAAATGTTGAACCAAATTGAGCGCGGGCCAATCCCACTCTGTCTGATAATTCGGGGAAATCCTTCTCTATACGCGACAATGAATATTCTTGCATGAGGATGAAACCATAAGCCTCTGCTATTCCTTTCACCGATGAAGGGTTGAGGCTAATTGCGAAAGATGAGGTGGGAAAGGTGGTAAGCACCATTATAAATAACAACAGCCACCGCTGTACTCGCTTTTGTGTGCGATTTACTTTAATAGGCTGAACAGTGACGTTCATGCTTTGTAACTCTTTATAATAAAGGCGATCAGAGACTTATTCCCCACGTAGCCAACCAACCTAACAATCCAGCAATGATTGATTCTGTGATCAATCATTGCTGGATATCAGATGTTGCTTGTCAGCATGCGCCACGATAACATTGATTAATGACGAAAGGTTACTAATTAAGGCTTAAGCCTTAATCGGGAGAGTGACAATTAGGTGGGAATTTGGATATTGGTCAGGAAGTAGCAATTATGCGGTTTTCCGGAAAACTGTATTACGCAGTTCATGTACGGTTAGGTGTTGATGCCAGTTAAAGATTGACCATCTATACGGGTTAGGCACTGACCAAGCGATTTCATATTAACTGTTTGTTATTTAGTTCTTTCGCTTAGATCATGGTCAGCCATCTATCGGCAAAAAATGCATATTGTTATGAATTTCTGACCGGTACCAACAGGTCTGTTTTATGATGTTGAACAGACCTTGTATGGTAAGGTGATCATTGACTGCTGGGGATCGGGGGCGGTAGTTCGTGCCTCCGTAACAAACTGGTTAAGTACACAGCAGTTTCGGCAATTCGCCGGCATTGCTTCTTACGTAAGTTCCTGTTACAGACTTTATTTTCTCTATCAGGCCCCAACTATGCGTGCCACTTCAATAACTTCTGTTGATAAGACTACTCTTCCCATATGAAAACAACTGCTCATAGAAAAAGATCAAGGCCTTGGATGTATGCCTGATAAAAAGATTACTCTGGAATTTGCAAAGCTGCCTGCATGTCTTGTTCGCTCACCGGATAGTGCAACACTGCATGGACAGGAAACAGTTCCAGCAACTTACCTATATAGGGTTCTTCACGAGGATGCACGAACACAATGATCTTTGCCTGTGGTGCCATACATTGCAGTGACCTGAGGGTGACATCCAGATTAGAAACATTGGCCCCAGCGTAATTGTTGCCATAGCCGTAAATGAATTCTCCCACAAAAAAATCTGGTGGCTGCTTCTGTAATGCTCTGTGAAGATTACGGGCAGTATCGAAATACTCTTCCTCAATGCCCAATCTCTGATACAAGTCTCTGAAATCGGGGTGGGAGGGGGATTCTATCAAGGAAAAAAGTGTTTTCATGCTATTGCCGTTTTCATGGATATTCATTGATTATTGTCCTGCCTGCTTGGGTAGATACTGTTATCCAAGTCAACCCCCATGCAAAGTCGGATCGAAATATTTTCCTGATTTAAGTACACCGAAGGCGACATGAATCAGCTTTCGC
>NZ_SMCO01000029.1 GCF_004346685.1 Sulfurirhabdus autotrophica | reverse complement strand
AACTGAATATCGCTTTAATCATCGTCGTGATAATCTTTACCTTGGACTACTCAAATTGTTGAGACTAAACCCGCTTTAACTTCCTAAGACCCTTTATTTTTATTATTGAATTTCAATTATTGTTTCAGTTTCACAATTGGGCAGAGCACAATACTTTTAAGTAATTAGATACTAAGTCTTTCTCAGCATCTCCGCACCTCTGCGGAAAAAACCGATGTGATAGCGAATCAAACTATTTATCTTCATCAAACTTAAGTGAAAGAGAGTTAATGCAATAGCGTAGCCCAGTCGGCTGCGGCCCACCTTCAAACACATGCCCCAGATGTGCACCACATTTATTGCACAACACTTCCGTCCTGGACATAAACAAACTCTTATCAGTTTCAGTTGCCACATTTTCTTCAGTAACCGGCGCCCAAAAACTTGGCCATCCAGTACCTGAGTCATACTTTGTTTCTGAACTGAACAAATCTTCTCCACAACAGGCACATTTGTAGATGCCTTTTTCCTTGTTGTTCCAATAGGCGCCGGTAAAAGCCATCTCAGTCCCTTTTTCACGGCAAACATGAAATTGCTCTGGCGTGAGCTCAGCTTGCCATTCTTCTTTACTCTTGGATATCTTATCGCTCATGATTGCTATTCCTTTGGTTCAAGATACTTTAATTTTGGCGAAAAAATACGCTAAATATATTGTTAACTTCATTATCACATCCTTAAAAATCAACTTAACCGCAGAGGCGCGGAGGCGCTGAGGAAAATCATGAGGTTACAAAATCCACTCTGTCTCTCGTTTGGCAAAGAAGTCGACGTTATAAGCAATCGCTTCAGAGTTGGGCAATATTATTCCCTACCTATGCACCCTCGTCTTTCTCTGCGCCTCTGCGTCTCAGCGGTTAATGGACTGTTTTTTAGAATCACAAAAATACAGTCAACACACCTGTGTAACCATATAACCTGTCATGGGAAATTTCTCCGTTTGCAAAGAAGCCAACCAACGGAATATCACCCAATGCACGGCTGATCATTTTCAGTTCTTCTGAATCCGGCCCGAACATGCTCTCGCCTCTACCCAGACATGAGTAATACACGGCACCTTTAGGCGTTGCTGCACTTCCGGATTTAATGTCATTCAGCATGCGCTCCATATCTTCTACTGCGCTGGCGCCATCTCGGCGACAGAACTGCAATGGTGCGCCTGGTTGCAGGTAATCGCCAATTGCCAATAGTTTTTGTTCTACATCGATTCCAATCAGATTTCGTACCAGATAATCGCCAGTATCAGAACCAGCAATGGGTAAGCCTACAAAAATATAACCCGCTACACGGTTTAAATCACGAGACAAAACCTCACCAATTTCTTCTTTCAGCACATCAAAAGCAGGCCTGCCATCAATACTGATAATGATATTTTGATCGCACTCCGTGATCTGGTGCATGCTACCAATTGGCGAAACACCTTGAGTCAATCGAGTGGTGAGCGCCACTTCCGATGAAAATACCACTCCGGAAATGCCGCCTTGTGTGATTTCATCTGCCACTTGCACATTTTTATGCCGTGAGCTGGTAAGTCCGCCCACGACAAACCCACTCTCCATCTTCGCTGCAAACTGCTCAATTAATGCTGCAATATGTTGATTTTGCGGGTCGCCATGCACGATGCCGAAATAAGCAGGATGTTTGCCCACCATCAACTCACCAGGTATTTCCGCGGTATTTTTGATTGTGGGTAAAACCTGGAATGAATCCACAGGGAACTCACCCAGCATGATCGCAATAGCGGGTTGATCGAGATATTCATGCTCTGTGCAGCATATCCCTATGCCAGTCGTCCCTACCCAATGCTCCAGGCCGGTTTCTTGCTTGATAAAGCCGAGTATATCCGGCATGCGGTTTGCCAGCGCATCTGTTACATAAATAAAACCCAGATTCGCTGTTGCCGGTATTTCGCCTATTTGCGACAAACACGCTTGTGCTGCCTCATTCCACTGTGGAGTGGCAGAATATCCATATTTAAAAGCAACTGTCATCTCTCACCTCTAAAATCCCCGGCCACCATTCATCCAGAATGCTGATCTGGTCGCCATACTCTGTATTGAATCGCCAGCAAACTTGCCAGCTGAATGTCGTCTGTTTAACGTCCACCTTCTGTAAATCGAATGATCTGACGCCGGGCTTTTTTAGTGGGTCGCCCCCCTTCATGGGAAACATGCGTTCTTTCGGCTGACAAACGCGCTACGAGTGCTTCTCTGGCAGCTTGACTACCAGCAGTTTCTTCATAGAGCAACATCGCTTCTGAAGCAGGGCCTCGCTTGCCGGATAAACCAGAAACGCGCACAATAAACTCATAGGGGCCGATGTGAATACTCAATTCATCATCAACCTTAACAGCTTTAGCCGCCTTCACACGCTCACCATTCACTTTCACTTTACCACCCGCAACAGCATCCGCCGCTATTGAACGCGTTTTAAAAAAACGGGCAGCCCAGAGCCACTTGTCTATTCGTATGTTTGCCTTGGTTTCCATGTGAGGTACGTTATTTCCTGGCTGGCAAAAGTGCTTTGCTAATTCTTGCGAATGAGTTCGTATGTACTATTATAACTATATCAATCTCGATGCATGTTTGAAGATTAAAAACCCTCTTCTCAGGAGTATTTCTTCATGGCGTTTTCAGTACATGTTATTGCTGATTATTTTATCCGGAAAGTCGAAAGAGACGCTGGAGATAATATCACTCAGCTAAAACTTCAGAAGTTACTTTACTATGCTCAGGCATGGTATTTAGCGATGTATGACCAACCTCTGTTCAGCAACAAAATGGAAGCCTGGCAACACGGTCCTGTATGCCGGGAAATTTACGAACGATTTCGTCATTTGTCCTGGAACCCCATACCGGATTCAGCTACCGTAAGTAATGAGCAAGCTCTGGATGGCGACACGCTCACTTTTTTAGAAGAAATATGGGAAGTTTATGGACAATTTTCCGCCAGTAAACTGGAACAAATGACCCATGATGAAGACCCTTGGATAAATGCTCGCAAAGGGATATTTCCCGGTTACCCCAGCCGCACGTTAATTGATGAAAACGCCATGCGCAAATATTATCAAGCACGCATGCTAGCCCGAAAACGAATCAGAGCAAATTAAGCTTTAAATTTGTGGCTGAAGAGATAAGTATCGTAAGCCACTGCTTTTAAATACCCATAAATCAGTGCACCGTTGGTGGTACGGCAGTAATTACATTTGTCACAAACAATTGCTCGGCATCAACCGCATCAAATGCATAATGTCGATTACAAAATTCACAATCCACTTCAATCGTTTCCAGTTCATCCAGAATTGAATGCACTTCTTCCTGGCCTAGCATGCGCAACATATTGGCTACCCGCTCCTGAGAACAGGAACAACGAAAACTCACTGGTGTTCTTTCAAAGGCACGAATGTCTTCTTCGTGAAACAAGCGAAACATGATCTCGGTTGCAGGCAAATTAAGCAATTCTTCACGGGAAATTGTACTCCCCAGATGCACCGCTCGGTTCCAGGCATCATCTTCTTCATTTTCTTCCTGGGGTAATTTCTGCAGCAGCATTCCTGCCGCTTGCCCTGCATCTGCTTCCAGCCATAAGCGCGTTTCAAGTTGCTCTGAACGCTGCATATAACTTTCCAACACCTCAGAAACAGTTGCTCCCTCCAGGCTCACTATTCCCTGGTAGCTCTGTTTACCTTCTTCTTCAGGATCAATTGTGATTGCAAAACGCCCCTCCCCAAGCAGATCTGAAATCGAACCATCAGCAATTTCACCATCCCATTTGGCGGTCGCCCGCATGGTCATTTCACTGGTACATTCAACAACCAAGAGCTTAACGGGCCCACTGCCATGCATTTGCATGATCAACGTACCGGAAAATTTCAATGTGGCCGCCAATAACGCCGCTGCTGCCATCATTTCACCTAGCAGGGTTTGGAGTGGTAAAGGGTATGCATGTTTTTCCAGCACAGCTCGCCAAGTTGCATCGAGATTCACTATTTCACCACGTACGGGTGAGTTTTCGAAAACAAAGCGGTGCAAACTATCTTGCTCTTTCACTGATCATTCCTGCTTATCTGAGTTGGTATGCCTTAAGGTATCATAAGCCAGCAAAGTATTGCCACCGGTTAAACCCGGATGTAATTATAGACTACGCTAATAACTTACCCTGATATTTATTGAATTCGCAGATAGCCAGCATGACTGAACGTTTTGTGAAGGTGTTGCCGGAGTGATACAGACTTATGGAGTTAGATTTTTAGTATCATTCGGAAAATTAAAAGAAAAACACAATAAACCATGAAACGCACGCGCATTAATATAGCGGCTTCGGAATTGAAAATAAAAATCTAAAAACCACATACTTATGTGTTTTTTAATCATTTTGGTCAGAACGGACAACCTGCGGCAAAGCCATTTCAGATAAATCAGGCAGTCACCAGTACAAATAAAACCATTCCTAACATCATGAATCCAAATGCATTAAACATAATAACCCCTCCCCATTATTGCGATTTATCTAAGATAATAGCTTAAGCTCAAACAAATATCCAACCCTGTAATTATCATCATAGTTGGAACTAAAAAAAATTCTAGTTAATTGTTTTTCATTTGCTTAGAAACTTTTACCAAAGTCCTTATTTCTACGAGGTATTCAGCTAAAAAACTATTGAAAATTAAAATTAAATTAATGTATTTCGAATTTAGACAATAAACCATCTATATTTTTCTATTATTAACACCTTAACCCGCCACCAAAATTATTTCAAGTGCGAGACTTAGAATGACTTTCCCATACCTGAGCAAGACGGATTCAAAGTCTGCAATTTGATCAGTGCTAATTATCAGTACTTTGGCGGCGTATTGAATCAAGATTCAGAAAACCGCTTTAAATTTACTATAGTTATTATTCTCTATGTCAATTACCTATCGAACCTACTCGTTAACTTCATGTGCCATTTAAAATTAGCCAATTAAAACGCTGAAAACATGCCCCAACACCAGGATGAAAATAATAATAAAGTCTTGCATATCATGTTTGGTGGCGATGTCATGCTCGGGCGAAACGTCAAAGAATATATCCAGCGCTGCTCACCTTATTACCCTTTAGGAAAAATTGCTGAATGCATGCGGCAAGCCGATTTGACGATTGTTAATCTGGAATGCGCCATTACAGATTCAGATAAAATCTGGCAAGGGAATCCCAAGGCATTTTATTTTGGCGCACCTAAACAGGCCATCCATTCTCTGATTGACGCAGGCATTGACATAGTCAACCTGGCAAACAATCACAGCCTCGATTTCAGATCTAAAGGCCTGCTGGAAACACTGCACACCCTGCATGAACATGACATCCATTTCACAGGTGCCGGAATTGATCTTGAAGAGGCGCTTGCGCCCGCCATCATTACCATCAAAAGTGTCCGGTTTGGCATGGCAGGATATTGTGACCACCAAAGCGATTTTGCTGCCGGTCCTCACACACCAGGAATGGCTTATATTAATATCGAGGAAGAGGAACAGGCGCTGCGTATATTGAGGGCCGCTCTGAAAAAACTGCTTGATGCACAAGTAGACTGGCCTATCCTATCGCTACACTGGGGGCCTAATATGGTTAGCCGCCCTTCAGAAAAATTTAAAAGATTGGCTCATAATCTTATAGACATGGGCTGGAAAGTCATATTTGGACATAGTGCTCATGTTTTCCAAGGTATTGAGATTTACAAAGGCTGCCCGATCATTTTTGCAGCTGGAAATCTGGTTGACGACTATTTTGTCGACCCGGCCTTTAAAAATGATCACCAAATGCTTTTTGAACTGGAACTATCAAACTCAACACTTCATAGCATCCGCCTGCTCCCGGTTTTTATTGAAGCGTGTCACACTCGGCTTGCAACGGGGAAACAATTTGAATTGATCGTCAATTCCATGACAACGCTTTGCAGCGAAATGGGAACGCAGGTAGAACGCAAAGGAGGCAAGGTGTGGATTGACGCGAGAAGACATTCATCAGAAGCACTTTTATAACACCCAGAATTCAGGAAGCCAGCTATTTTCCAGCTTAACACTTTCCATATTTAGCCAGAAAACGATCCAGTTGGTTTGCAAACACCTGGCGATCGGATTGCGAAAGCGCTGAAGGTCCGCCTGTATTCACACCGCTCCCGCGCAATTCATCCATGAAATTACGCACGGAAAGAAACTCTCTGATTGTGTCTTTGGTATAAAACTCACCACGGGGATTCAGTACATGCCCACCTTTTTCGATAACATCGGCCGCCAAGGGAATGTCAGCCGTAATCACCAGATCGCCAAAATTAACTTGTTCGACTATTTTGTGGTCAGCCACATCAAAGCCTGCAGGAACTTGTATGGCTTTGATATACAGGGATGGCGGCGTTTGCAATAATTGATTGGCAACCAGTGTGGTGGTAATTTTCGTTCTTTCAGCCGCTCTGAACAATATATCTTTGATGACCTTGGGACACGCATCGGCATCAACCCAGATTTGCATGAACGACTCCTGATAACTGGTCAGTTTATGCACTAAACACAGTGGAAAATGTAGAACTTTATCCCTTTAGAAAAAAGGCGTTATCGAAAGGGATAAAGTAATTATGACGTGCTATTTCTCGCGGCTGTGATTTTGGACATTTCTTCTATCGCACGCGGATGTTCTGGCGCGTTTTCCAATACTCTACGGCAGCACGCTTCAGCATCCTGCAGATTTCCTTGCATACGATAAATTCGTGAGAGCCCAAGCAGCGCATAAGGATCGAATCCAGTTTGCATGCTTTTCTCGAAATGCTTTTGCGCGCCTTGCAAATCACCCGTATTAAACAGCGCTTCACCCGCGCGCGTATTCAAGCGCTGGTTTTCTGGATTTTTCTCAAGTGCTTTATTCCACCACTGCATACCTTCTGAGTGATCTTTCAGCCCGCGCATACAGTTACCCAAACCGTAAAGTGCCACTGAATTGGAAGGTTCGATTTCCAGTGCCCGTTTATAGTAATCTGCTGCCTGCTCAAAACTCATCATCTGCTGATGAATATCACCTGACATGAGCAATACCATTAAATGCGTCGGATCCAGAACCAGCAACTGTTCAAAACAGGATAGTGCCTGAGCATTCAAGCCTGCCTTGTAATAGAGACGCCCTACCCCCAGCAGCACGGCTTTATCTTTAGCACCGTACTTCAGCGCATCGGCACAATAGACCTCAGCTTCATCAATTTTTCTTAATTTCAGCAGCGAATCAGCAATGCGAACCATCACTTGCGCATCTTTACTATTGCGCTCTAAATAACGTGTCCAGTATGGAATGGTTTTTTCAGGTAGCTGCAACCCGCGATAGGCATCACCTATCCCCCTCAATGCAAACTGGTTTGAGGGGTCAGCCAAAAGCGCCTGCTCGTAAAAGATGATTGCTTCTTCGTACTTTCGGAGTGCGGAATAAAGATTCCCCAAGCCTACCAGAACATATTTGTTCTGATTATCTATTGCCAGCGCCTCTCTAAACGCTTTCTCCGCTTCCCAAAAAAGTCTTTTGCGTAGCAATTCATAGCCATTTTTGGATAGTTCCGCTACGGATTTATCATGATTCTGTGTCATTATTTTTTTCCGTTACAATGCTATAGCAAGTGTATCTCCCTGATCATTATAACGATGTTACGCTAAAATAGGGAGTTGACATGAACATTATGTAATGTTGAATGTTTTCTAAACCCGCTTCAAGCCCCGAAGTTATTCTCCCGAAAAAAATTTTCCCTTATGCTCGCAAGATGCATGCTTCAACCACTTCGACACCTGAAAAGGTTCAGATGTGGTTCCATAATCGGTCATTTACAAAACAACTAACTACTCACATCAACGTTATTCAAACTGATCCCAAACTGGGAATCCAGTTCATAGGTAATACCATGTATCGTGCCGCCCCCTTGAGCAATGCACAGTTTTCTAGCTCTCACATCTTCCACCCAACGCGGATTGGATGCCTCAGCGCGACGATTGGCAATAATTTTCATCTTTTCTACTTCGATCTCCTCTTTAGATAAACTTGCTGGCAGGTTTGCAAAATCACGCTGAATCTGCGCCTGAACCAATTTATTAATACTGCCATTTTGCACCTTGATATCAAACATCAAGGCGACCCCTCGCTCACTCTTCAAGCCATAGTCGTTACACAGCTTTAATGCGGATTTGTAGAGTCCATTTGAATACTGTTGCTCAATCGCCTGAAATTCTTCCGTCCTGCCCAGCGCCTTGAACATCCCTCGCCAGGGTTCAAACACAAAATGTTTGATGGGATGCTGGATGGAACGCGCAAATTGCATCAATTCATGTTTGTCTGCGTTTAGCGCCTCTATCAGCACATCATAGTGATCCTGAAAAATTGATTTGACGATTTTCTTGTTATTTTTAATCATATCTTTGAGCAGTGGCTGCAATGAGTCCTGGCCAAAATTCCATTGCAGCACCCCAAAACTCAAGCCCTGCCCATCAAAATCCCCGCTAATCCCTGCAAAACATTCCGGTATACCCACACCCGTTTCAAATGCGCCTGTCAACGCGAGGCATTTGTAATCAGCAGGCTTGCTGACAATTGCCGGATCAGGAATTTTTCGATTAAATAATGCTTTCCAGGTTATTGCCCCCACCTGCCCATCAATTTCCAGCTGATTACTTTTCTGGAATACTTTTACCGCCGCTTCAGTTCCGCCACCAAACTCTCCATCCAGCGGTCCATTGTAAAGTGCCAGGGTTTTCAGCCTGGTTTGAATTTGCAAGATTTCTGGTCCTTTGGATCCAACACGATAAGTTGCCACAATTCGCTCCCTTAGTAATATTTAATCACATCGACAAAAATTTACCGTTATTCAAAATAAGACTGATTAATCTTTGACTGGCTCGGAATCTACTTCGTGAATAAACGGAATATCCGCTATGTATTGCGCGTATAACTTCATGGCTTCCTGTACTGAAAATTGCCCAAATTCGACAGACGTTTCCAACCCTTCTAGCAATACGCAGGAAGCCTGTGCTTTTGCAATGCGGGCAGCCATATCATGGGATTTGTACATATTGGTTGAAATGGCTGCAACCAGAGAAAGGAATAATGCCAAAAAACAAACCACTCGCCACACAGGTGGATCACCGGACATGCCCAATTGCTGCATGCCTTCAATGAAGTTCCCGCCACCAAACGCCGGAGCGGCGGTTAATGCGCTCGTCAATGCGCTACAGATAATACTCAGATTGGTCAAGCGAACAGCACGGCGATCCAGTTTACGCACGAATACATTAATACTTTCTCTTCTGGTTTTGATTTTGCTCAGCAGTTTATGCTGCAACTCATCCTCGGTATTCACACATCACTCCCTATTAGAATATTGCCCATTGATCGACAGCAATGCACAAAATGCTATTGGCAACTTCTTATTTATAGTTGAGATTAGATGAAAATTGGAAAAACAAAAGAAATAGTTTGATGAAACAATCGCCATCGTGAAGCATCAAACCAGTGCTTAGATCTGCCCCAAAAACTTGATTGATACCTGGGAAGAAAATGAAACGCCCGAAGAATACAGGTATTACTGTATGAAATTAGCCAGCTAGTACCGGCCAACAATATTCATTTTTTTAATTCAGCCAGCTTGCGCCTGATATCCTGACGGGTATCATCATTTTTCAAAGCGTGCTCAAGTTTTTCTATCGCTTGCTGCTTACGCCCATATGCCAGATACACCTCAGCTTCTGCCAAAGGATCAACATAAGCACTTTCCTTTTCTGTTTTTGAGGACCTGCGCATCCACACCAGCAGCAAAAGTAGCGCTACTAATGCGCCTAAGCCGGTTATCATCATTACTACCATTTTTAAACACCCGTTAGATTGTGATTAAATATTTAAAGCAACTATAAATCACCAACCAAATGATAAAAGCATATTTATAACGCAATCTTGCTAATATAGAAATTAAAAAAAATTAACTCGCCATAAACAAACCGAGAAACGCTCACCCCAGCAGTTTTTCCAGCCAGAATTTTTGTGTTAGTTTATCAATAAACCACAACATAGCTTTCCCTTTGTGATTACTCCGCCATGCTATGAATAATTGCACTCCCGGCTTATGCTCTTCGACTACTTTTAAAATCAGACGCCCCGCTGTAAATTCAGGTTCCGCTAATTGTCTGGGAAGGTATCCCACACCCAAACCCATACATTGTGCTTGTATCTTTGCGGTCATGCTTGGCACGGTTAATACGTCCTGACCACTTAGCAACCCGGAAGTGCGCGGTGGGAGATTGCGCGAGCTATCCCCGGCAGAAACTGCTCGGTGCTGCATAATATCGGTGTTTTTCAGGGGTTCCGGGGAAGATGCCAATGAGTGGAACGGCGCAACAGCAAATACAAATTCCAATATACCCATTGACCGCGAATTGTATCCACCACCTGCTGGCCCCTCTCCTGGCGCACCAATAGCCAGATCAGCACGACCGCTCGCCAGTGCATCCCAACAACCACCGTAAACTTCTGTCAAAATACGCAATCTGGTTCCACATGCCTCCTTATAAAATGCGTCAAGCAGAGGATACAAACGGTGCAAAGGCACCAGATCGCTCACGGCAATACGGAGTTCGGTTTCAAAGCCTGTTGCCACCCGTTTCACTCTTGCTTCCAGTTCTTCGGCTGAACGTAAAAGAATTCTGCCTTCTTGTAGCAATTCATTACCTGCTTCAGTCAAAGCAGCCCGATGCCCGCTGCGGTCAAACAGCTTAACCCCCAGATCTTGCTCCAGTTTATGCACGCTATAGCTCAGCGCAGAAGGCACACGGTGCAATTCATCTGCCGCAGCAGCAAAGCTGCCATTGCGTGAAATGGCGTCTAAAATGAGAAGTGAATCCAGGCTAAATTGCATGATCAAATAATTTGAATGATTTAACCAGAATTATTCGCTATGAATAACATAGATACAAGCCTATTCTATAAAAAATTATTCAATAATTTCGATATTACAAAGGAAACAAGCATGATTAAAATTCGTAAAAGCACTGATCGCGGTCACGCTAATCATGGCTGGCTCGATTCATGGCATTCTTTTTCTTTTGCCGAATATTATGACCCTGAATATATGGGATTTGGCAGCCTGCGGGTGATTAACGATGATCGAATTGCTGCGGGAGCTGGTTTTCCCACGCATCCTCACCGCGACATGGAAATCATTACCTATATCATGGAAGGCGCATTGGAACACAAAGACAGCATGGGGACAGGATCTGTCATTCGCCCCGGTGATGTACAACGCATGACCGCTGGTACAGGCATTACCCATAGTGAGTTCAATGCCTCTGAAACCGAGCCGATTCATCTATTGCAAATATGGATTCAGCCCAATCAAAAAGGCTTAACACCCGGCTATGAACAGAAAACTTTTACAACAACCGATAAACAAGGACATTTACGTTTAGTCGCATCTCCGGATGGCCGCGATGGTTCGGTAACTATCCATCAGGATGCAGCCATGCTTGCGGGGCTACTTGAAAAAGACGACCAGGTGAGCTATTCGCTGGCCGCTGATCGTAAAGCATACCTGCACGTCGCCCGGGGCGAGGTCGAAGTTAACGGCATCGAATTAAAAAGTGGCGACGCTGCTGCCATCACTCAGGAAACAACCCTCAGCCTGAGCACGCATACTGCTGCTGAAGTCATATTGTTTGATTTAGCTTAACAATCATAACAAATTTATATTATTTACATTTTGGGAGCTTTAAATGCATATTGATCTGTTTACCCCTTTTAATATGGGACCATACACTTTACCCAACCGTCTGGTTATGGCGCCTTTAACAAGAAACCGTGCTGGCGCAGGAAATGCACCCCAACCGTTAAATGTGGAGTATTACCGCCAGCGCGCTTCAGCGGGCCTGATCATCTCAGAGGGTTCTCAAATTTCAGCCGGAGCCGTAGGGTATCCAGCCACGCCCGGCATCCACAGTACGGAACAGATAGCCGGCTGGAAGCAAGTCACAGAAGCAGTCCATCACAGTGGTGGTCGAATATTTCTGCAGCTTTGGCATTGCGGACGGATTTCACACCCTTCTATGTTACCTGGCAATGCATTACCCGTTGCGCCGTCCGCCATCAAACCCGAAGGGCAGGCGGTCACTTATCAAGGGATGCAAGAATTTGTGACGCCACGCGCACTTGAAGCAGCAGAGTTATCTGGTATTGTTGACGAATTTCGCACGGCGGCACAAAATGCGCTGGATGCGTGCTTTGACGGTGTTGAAATCCACGCAGCAAACGGTTACTTGCTGGATCAGTTTATTCGAGACGGATCCAATCAGCGCACAGACAACTATGGCGGCACACCGGAAAATCGCTGCCGCCTGCTGAAAGAAGTGACCGAAGCAGTAACGAATGTATGGGGAGCAAACCGCGTGGGTGTACGCCTATCGCCGCTCAACCCATTCAACGATATGCATGACTCAAACCCGCAGCACACTTTCGAAACCGCAGCCAAAACCCTATCTCCCTTTGGCCTGGCCTATCTTCATATAATGGAAACTGCCATCGGCGAAAACAAGCACCCTAAACAGGATTTTGATTTCCACAAATTACGTCTTGCCTACAATGGAACCTACATGGCCAATGGTGGTTATGATAAAGTACGAGCTGAAAGGGCGCTTGCTTCTGGCTACGCAGATTTAATCGCATTTGGTGTGCTATTTCTCGCCAACCCGGATTTACCGGAACGCATACGTCAAAATACCCCGCTCAACACGCCAAATCAAGCCACATTCTACGGTGGCGACGAAAAAGGGTATACGGACTATCCCGCTTTAGGCTGATATGTTTCTGACTGCCCTTTATAACAGTTAAGGATAATTTATGACCAGTAAGATTGCAAAAACACAAGTCCCAGTTCACGACATTATCGCCCGCCGCTGGAGCCCCCGGGCATTTGATGCCAGCAAGCCCGTAACTAGAGAACAATTGATTTCCATATTGGAAGCAGCACGCTGGGCACCATCCTGTTTTGGCGATGAACCCTGGCGCTACCTTGTTTGGGACAAAAACAGCAACCTGGCAGCATGGCAGCGCGCTTTCGATTGTCTGGGTGAATTCAACCAGCAATGGGTAAAAAATGCCCCCATACTCATGCTGGCTACGGCCAGCAGCACCTTCCGGCACAATGGAAAACCCAATGCATGGCACATGTACGACACGGGAGCCTCCAGTGAAAATATTTGCCTGCAAGCCACTTCACTGGGCTTATTTGCACACCAGATGGGCGGCTTTGACGCCGACAAAATTCGTCAGGAATTCGACATCCCCAAGGAGTTTGCCTGCTTAGCCATGATCGCGGTCGGCTATCAGACCACCCCGGATGTTTTGCCCAAAGACCTTGAAGCAAAAGAAATAGAAGAACGTGCCCGCAGGCCACTGGAAGAATGCTTTTTTGAAAACAGCTGGGATGCTGGAATCAAGTAAAACCTGTAACAGTTTGACTTTCATGCCCGCAAACAGTTTCTGAAGTGCATATACCCGGTGACGCGACCAGACCACCGGGCTCAAAATAAGCTTCAATATTGCTAATTTTTAACTAACCATTTCACACAAAACTGCTAATATGATTTATATGCTATTCAGTTAAATCCACCTCACCATACTTGACAAAAAATGAGCTACACTTTTCAATACCCTCCGCTTCTCAGCCTGACTCAAGCAGGGGCATTACTTCAACGTCACTTACCTGATCGTGATGCCATTTCCTGGCTGAATACTGATCGAAAAAACAATCCAACCATCCCTTTCATTGAAGCTGATGGGCGGATTTTTTATTCAGAAAATGACTTGATCACGTTTCTTTCCCATTTTTCTGACAGATTGGCAATCCGGCGCAAGCCGGACAGACGCTTCAATTCATCCCGGCGTATAGCATCGTCCGAGAGACGCTTCGATATTGAACGGCGCAGACGGTCCCTGGGTGGCGTCCGTAACCTCATTGACAGGCGTTTCAAACTACGACAAGACCAACGGGGAGACATTGACAGACGCCTACTCGGTGGCATGGATCGACGCAGCATGTCAGAAAGACGAGGCAGAGAAACCTGACACTGAAAATATGAACGTTTCGCGCTATTTAAATGCATTTTGCATGGTATTTATTGCCAGATAACACCCTTCGCCGTACAATCATATCGAACCCACTTCCCTTACGGTGATGCAATGGCTGATCTAACATACGTTTCAGATATTGAAAAAGGTTTTCCGCGCATTGTCATGGACATGACATTACAGTGGGGGCTTCCGGCATTTACAGACTTGCTGGATCATTTGCTGTTCGACGAACGGGGTGACAGAAAAGGTTTTCCCGGAGATGTACTAGCCGAATTAATGTTCCTCAAAGTATTACATGAAATACGTCTGCACGGTTCCGACATGCCAAATGACAGGACTATCTGGAGCGACCCGGAATACAGCAGAAACGTGGGTCATGAAGGCTCAGACTAAGTTTTCCGAAAAAACCGTTTCCATTCCTATCCGGTACACTTCAGATAGTGAAGTATTATGCAATCTGGCCTGCTCGATTGCCTGAGCAGTCAACGGCACCATTCCCTCACTAATTGCCAGATCGCGCAAAACGCCCGTGGCCACACCCGATTCAATATGGTTACGTAGGGTTTCACTGACAATCAGCAACTCGTAAACAGCCAATCGACCATGGAACCCTGTGTGATTGCATTTTTCGCACCCTGTTCCCTTATAAAACCTTTCCGTCTTTGATATTCCCAGACCACTTCTGACTTTAGGATCAACTGTTTCCTCGGCCAGACAATGCGGGCAATTTCGCCGCACCAGACGCTGCGCCAACACGCCGATTATTGCTGACTTCAGCAAATAAGGCTCCACCCCCATTTCCATTAATCTTGTAACTGCACCTGGTGCATCATTGGTATGCAACGTACTCAAAACAAGATGCCCTGTGAGCGCGCCTTCCACAGCGATATTACATGTTTCCCTGTCCCTGATTTCACCGATCATGATGACATCGGGATCATGTCGAAGAATATGCCGCAAAGCCTGTGGAAAGCCGAAATGAATAGCAGGTTGAATCTGGATCTGGCGCATCCCCTCAAATTCATACTCTACCGGATCTTCAACCGTGACAATATTCAGGTTGCGCTTCTGCACCTCCCTTAATGCCGCATATAACGTGGTTGTTTTGCCTGACCCTGTCGGCCCTGTTACCAGCAAAATGCCGTAGTTTTTATTGATCAGGCCGGCAAACCGCTCCTCATCCTTAGGTGTAAAACCGATTTCATCCAGTGAGCGCAGACCTTCACCTTTGTTCAAAATCCGTATCACGATACTCTCACCGTACTGACAAGGTATTACCGAAACGCGCAGATCAATGATATTCGCCCCATCCAGCATTCTTGAACGGCCATCTTGCGGCAACCGATGTTCTGCAATATTCAGTCTGGATAAGATCTTGATACGACTGACAATAGCGGGTAAAAGGCCTTTCTGGATTTCCCGTTTATTTATCAACACACCATCTATCCGGTAGAGCAATTCAACCTGCTTGTTTCCGGGACGAATATGCACATCAGAAGCACGCTGATATATAGCATCCATCAGAATGCTGTTCACCAATCTGACAATTGGCTGCTCATTTGCCAGCCGTTCTGCCTCTTTCCAAAGGGAATTATCATCTTCGTTATAGAAATTACTCAATTGCAGCTGATCGAGTTCGTGCTCCTGCTCCTGAAGTTCATAATGTTTGTTGATGGCCTGCTTGATATCATGATTCGGAGCGTACACACTTTCAATCATCCGCTGCGCGATGAACCCAATGGCACTGACCGCTTCCATATCCAGCAGGTTTTCCATCGCCAGCACCAGACGTTCATTGTGAATAATCAGTGGAATGACGTTATAGGTGCGGGCAAGTTCTGCAGATATGTTGGCTAGTGCTTTGCGTTCAAAATCAAAACCATCCAGCTTGACACTTGGCGCTCCGAGTGAAAGTGCGACAGCCAGATGAACTTGCTCTGTCGATGCCACTCCCATATCAGCAAGGATGCTGCCCAATTTTCTACCAGGTGTTAGTTTTTGAAGATCGATCGCTTTTAATAGTTGCTCTTTGGTGATCACCCCTTCACGTGCTAACTCCCTGCCCAATTGGGTGGGATTAAAGCCGGTTTGCGCTTCCATTGCCTTACGGAGTTCTGCGGAGTTTGAAACCAGACGCTTAACTTGTTGGGTACTCTTATATTCAGTTATCACCGCCACTCACCTATGATGCTTAATGTATATAATCAACTGAGCAAGACTCATGCCTGAAAACATCTTCCTTTGTAATTTTCATCACGCTGTTTTATATAGAAAATTTTTAAGAATATACTTATTAACAGTGTAAAACTGGACACACGTGTCGATATATCAACAGCAACTGACCTCAGCACGCATAAATAGACTATGATGGCTCCCTCACACACTTTATCTATATCACCCCATTGAAATTCGACCAACCCCTGATAGAAGGAAGCTTGATCAAGCGGTATAAACGTTTTCTGGCTGACATTGCGCTCCCTAATGGTGAAATCATCACTGCACATTGCCCTAACACGGGGTCCATGCTGGGATGCGCCGAACCAGGCAGCACTGTCTGGTTAAGTCGCGCAAAAAATCTTGACCGCAAGTACCCACTTACGTGGGAAATATTGAAAAATCAAAGCGGAACGCTAATTGGCATCAATACCGGCCTGAGCAACCGGTTAGTCAAAGAGGCCATTGAAGGCGGGCTGATTTCGTCTTTTTCCGGCTACAACACAATTCGAACTGAAGTACGTTTTGGCCTGGAAAACAGTCGCGTCGACCTGCTCCTGGAATCCGCCACAGGACAACCAGACTGCTATATAGAAGTTAAGAATGTCACCGCATCTGTCGTGGATGGCATCGCCATTTTTCCAGATGCAGTCAGTGCGCGCGGGACAAAACACCTGAGGGAATTAATCGCTGTGGTGGAAGGGGGAGAACGTGCCGTTTTGTGCTACTGCGTGCAGAGAGGGGATGTAAAGTCAGTACGACCTGCCGACCAGATTGACCCGCTCTATGGCAGCACCTTGCGCCTGGCTATAAGCCACGGCGTAGAAGTAATTGCTTACAGTGCAGAAATCAGTCTGGAAGGTATTACGCTCAAAAACAACATACCGGTCGTTTGCCCGTAAAGGGTTTACTCAAGCATTTCCGGCATAATCGTCATTTCTTCAAAACCACCTTTTGGTCTTGACCTGGAGCTTGTTCCCTCTCCTTTGGTTTGTTTGCCGCCACCACTCTTGATTAACCATTCCAGATTACTGCGTGAATCGGCGTGCTGCAAAGCTTCATCAATGGTAATTTTACCGGACTGGTACAGATGAAACAGCGCCTGTTCAAACGTCTCAGATCCATCCGACATGGATTTTTCCATGGCTTCCTTGATCGCATCAATTTCCTGTTTCTGGATCAATTCTGAAATATAAAGCGAATTTAACAGCACTTCCACTGCAGCAACCCGCTTGCCATCTTTACCACGAACCAAACGTTGGGAAATCACAGCGCGCAAACTGACAGACAGATCATGCAGCATATGTTCACGGTTTTCAATCGGGAAAAAACCCAAAATCCGCATGAGTGCATGATAGGAATTATTTGCGTGCAGCGTACCCACGCACAAATGGCCGGTTTGAGTATATATCAAAGCTTGTTGCATCGCTTCTGCATCCAGAATTTCACCAATCATCAACACATCTGGCGCTTCCCTCATGGCATTCTTCAGCGCATTGGAAAACGAATCGGTGTCTGCACCCACTTCGCGCTGATTGACCAAAGATTTTTTGTGGGTATGAACAAATTCAATCGGGTCTTCAACAGTCAGAATATGGCCACATTGGTTGCTATTCCGATAATCCAGCATACTGGCCAAGGTAGTAGATTTGCCCGAACCAGTAGAACCTACCACCAATACCAGACCTCGTTTTTCCAGGGCCAGATTTTTCAAAACAGGGGGCAAGCCCAGGGAGTCAAAATCTGGAATTTCATTCTTATTATGGCGAATAACCATTGCCACACTGCCGCGCTGGCGAAACACATTCACCCTGAAGCGCCCTAAATCCTGCACACCGAAGCCAAAATTAAGTTCTTTCTCGGCTTCAAACTTATTCATCTGCTCTTGGGTCATGATCCCATATGCAGCCTGCTTCACTAATTTCGCATCAAATATCTGTTTGTTTACCGGGTGCAACTGACCCTCAATTTTGATATAAACGGGCGCACCCGCAGAGAAGAAAATATCTGAAGCCTTTTTATCAGCCATCAGTTTAAAAAGCGGATTTAAATCCATAGTCCCCTCATCATTCTTATAATCTATCTAATGTCGCGAAACAGGCTATTTCAACCGGTAAATAATGCTTTCCAGCTTGCTATTAGCCGGGTGTTCACATTATAGCCTTAACTTTAACTATGACTAGTGTGCCAGAACAGGGTGGATTCTTGCCAGTGAAAAATGGTATTGTTATACCTGCAGAGAAATTCTGATTAAATGATCAAGCGTTTAAGCCAAGCATTTTTTAATCAGCAGTTTCCTTTCTCGCTACGCACGGCACTTTATCTCTCCGCACCACCTAGGTCGAGTCCCCGAGCAAGTAACTATTTCAACCCGCGACGAGCCTTGTGCCTCGCAAGTAATGGAGCTATTCATGGCAACAGTGGAAATCACTAAAGAAAATTTTGAAGAAGTCATTATCGGCAACGACATGGTGATTGTCGATTTCTGGGCACCTTGGTGTGGCCCTTGCAAATCATTTGCCCCTACCTACGAGCAAATATCCGAAAAATACCCGGAAATCGTTTTCGCCAAGGTCAATACCGAAATTGAGCAGGAATTAGCAGGCTATTTCCAGATTCGTTCCATTCCGACCCTGATGATTTTCCGTGAAAAAGTCATATTATTCTCTGAGCCAGGTGCAATGCCTGCCAGCGGACTTGAAGACATTATCGGCAAAGTCAAATCAATCGATATGGCGGTAGTTCACAAGGAAATTGCAGAAGAACAGGCTGCAAAAGCTTAAAAACTAAAAAGCGGCCCAGTAAGGCCGCTTTTTAGTTTAACGCTCATTCAGAATCAACCCAGCACAGGGGGTAACTGTTTCCCTAAAGCCCCTTTTTGCGCGGTAGCCTTTCCCGTCAGAGCAAATCCCAGAAGCTGATTTTCTGCACCATAAAACAACGCACACACACCTTCATCATCACACGTCACCTGCCAGTTTCCTTCTGCACCAAATGGTGGAGGGCAAACTGAAACGGTACAAGCCGGTGTTTTTACTGCCACAGGCATAGCAGGGTAAGAAACTTCAACAACATTACCGCTTAAGGTTTGGGCCAGCGCCCGAGCTCCTTGCATGAGGGGTAAAACAAAAGGCAATACATGCCCTGCCACTTCAGCACAATCACCCAGCGCATAAACATCTGGCGCACTGGTTTCCATCAATCGATTCGTCACAATACCCCGATTGATCGTTATACCAGCAGCTTGTGCCATGGCAACACGCGGCCTGAGACCAATTGCCGACAGTACAACATCCGCCTCGACGATTGACCCATCAGACAAAGTGACCCGGTAGCCTTGATCAGTGTGATCAACAGTTACGGCCTTCTTGTTGAAATGCCAGACTACACCTAACTTTTCCAAAGCCTGTCGTACAGCTTGAGAAGCCTCAGCGGGTAACAAACGATCAAGTGGCTGAGCGGCAAGATGAATCACTTCCACTGCATATCCTGCACCAGCCAGATCATTGGCGAACTCACAGCCTATCAATCCTGCCCCCAGAATGGCTACGCGCTTTTTGCCCTCAATGGCTTCACGAAAACGTGCATAGTCAGCCAGATCGTTTACCGAAAATACTTTATCTGCAGCATTACCACTCAAACCAGGGTTTATCGTATCTGCACCAAGGGCCAACACCAATTTGCTATATGCCAGCATCTCACCATTAACAGTAACCGTATGCTTACTTGCATCAATACCATCCACCGTTGAATGGGATCGAATCTCCGCATTCAATTGTGTCTGCATTTGCGTTACGTCCTGCGTTGCAAGGGCCGCTGGTGTTTTACCTGAAGCAAAAGCATTAGACAGCATTGGCTTGGAATAAAAAGAACCATTGTCAGAGGTGATCATCACAAGTGGCGTCTCTTTATCCAGCTTTCGCCATTCTCGTGCCAGGGTATATCCAGCCAGTCCGGTTCCAACAATAATAATCGGAGACATAATAACCCTCAATTTGTTTCAAAAGTGGCCGCTGAAAACAATCTGCCCACAGCAGCCTTAATCATCATGCAGCTACTTCCACCATATCGAAGTCAGACTTGGTCACGCCGCAATCAGGGCAAACCCATTCGTCAGACACATCTTCCCAGCGTGTGCCGGCCGGAATACCTTCTTCAGGGATTCCCTCTGCTTCGTCATAAATATATCCACACACTACACATTGCCATTTTTTCATCATCATTTCCTTTCAATAAATTTATAAATTAAGCGGTTACTTTAGTAAGCGCTTCGCGATAATGGTTAGCATGACGCTCTTCCACTTTCGCCAATGCCGCGAAACGCTTTGCTGCTGTTTCCAATACTTTCTGGAAGCAGGCTGCATGCTCTTTTGATTCAGCAATCTGCTCGTCCATTTCAGCAACTGCAGCGTGGTTCTGTTCTTCCACTGCCATGTGCCTGAATGACGGGTACATCTCAGTGTATTCGTAAGTTTCACCTGCTATCGCCATTTCAAGACATCTGGCCGGGGTCATCTCATCCTTGGGATAAAGCAAATCAAGGTGACCAAATGCATGCTGTACTTCTTGCTTTGCCGTCTCTTCAAAAGCCTGCGCCGTTTCTTCATCACCTTGCAAACGACACATTTTAGCAAAATACATGTACTTGATATGTGCCATGGATTCGCCTGCAAAAGCCGATTCAATATTTTTAACTGTCACTGATTCTGTGTTGTTCATTGTAATCTCCGTTCAAGTGGTTAAAATTCGTTTTGCTTGTATTGCTTAGCCAACGATTCCAATGATACGGAGGGAACAACGATTAATCTAATTAATTGTTACAATCATATCGATAGTTTATTACTATGGTGATATTTTACTTCAAAGCGACAGAGTCGATCATCTTTACACAAGATAAATCACAAGACAATACCGCCTGCCTCAACACCTCCAGCGCCTGCATTCTAGGGAAGCTTTTACGCCACGCGAGCACTACACGCCGAGCGGGAACAGGCTTTGCAAAAGGCCTGAAAGCAAGCAACTTGCTTTCTTTTCTGGATGTCCCTACTGCAGAACAGGGTAATACCGTAATCCCCGCGCCAGAGGCGACCATATGGCGTATTGTTTCCAGCGAGCTCCCCTCCAGCGTTTTCTGAATACTGCCTGCTGTCGCACTAAAACGATTCAGTGCCGGGCAAACCTGCATCACCTGGTCGCGAAAACAATGACCCGAACCCAGCAACAACATACTTTCCAGAGCCAGATCTTCAGATTTGATTGATTTTTTTTTGCTCCAGTCATGGTCTGCCGGCAACACCACTTCAAACGGCTCATCATAAAGCGGTTGCGTCACAGTACCTGGCTCATCAAATGGCAAGGCAACGACAATCACATCCAGCTTGCCTTGCTTGAGCTGCTCAGTCAAAACAGCCGTAAAATTCTCCTCAATCAGCAACGGCATTTTAGGGGCTTTCTTACGAAGCTTCGGGATCAGATAAGGTAAAAGATAAGGTCCTATCGTGTAAATCACCCCAATGCGCAGAGGGCCGGATAACGGATCCTTACCTTGCTGCGCAATGGCTTTCACCACAGCAACCTCTTCAAGCGCACGGCTTGCCTGTTCAATCACCAATTCGCCTATCGCGGTAACACCCACTTCATTGGTACCACGCTCAAAAAGCGTCACACCCAAATCCTGTTCCAGTTTTTTAATACCCACACTCAGTGTAGGCTGACTGACAAAACAAGCCTCCGCTGCACGACCAAAATGGCGTTCACGGGCAAGCGCAACAATATAGCGAAGCTCAGTTAATGTCATGATCCAGAAAATATCGAGATTACATAAAAGTGGCTGATTATTTTAACATAACTTAAAATTCAGTTTGAACCAGTTGTACACGGTCCATTCACAACCTAACTTCCAGGTTGATGGGGGCATTGGCTCGGCACGAACGCAGATTACGCATACAATTATTCCTTCTGGACGATGTCAAACAAGCCAAGGACATGGATGCATCTGACCGGAAGCTGCATCGGCTCAAGGAATCATTAAAGAACCACTGAATTGTAAGGATCGGCGGCAACTGGCGGTTGACCTTCACATTATGAGGGCGAAGACGCCATCTTGGTGGATTACCTGGACTATCATTAAGAGGCGGCAATGGCACGAATGTTCAACCCACCCCACCTTGGTGAAATATTACGGGAGTATCTGCCGGAAGGCGCTATGGTTGAGGAAATGGCACACCGGCTGAGCGTGTCACGCGTTCAATTTTCCCGCGCACTCAATGGTCGCTCGTCAATTTCTGCGGAAATGGCGATCCGAATCAGTTTACTGACAGGCACAACTCCAGAGTCTTGGCTCACGGGGCAGATGAAATGGGATCTTTGGCTGGCAGCGCAGAAACCCAGACCCCCTGTGGAGCCTCTGCCTCACGCTGCATGATCATTCAAGGAATGCAACTCGCACAAGCCGCCCATCCCTGCGAAGCACATTTCACTCTGCTCATAACGATTGCGCGAGCTGAAAAATCGCGTAAAAGATCCATTCTTTGTGCCCTACTGGTATCATTGCACCACTCTAAAATAAAAATGATACCAGTAGATGACGCCCCAAGCCTTTATCGAAAAATGGAAAGACAACCCGCTCAAAGAACGGGCCAGCTACCAACTGCACTTTATTGATTTGTGCGCATTACTGGGTGTACCTACCCCTTCCCCTTCCAGTCACGAATCCTACTGCTTCGAACGTGGCGCAACCCGAACCGGGGCAGGACAAGGCTGGGCGGATGTATGGAAACAGGGCTTCTTTGCCTTTGAATACAAGGCAACCAGACGCAACCTGGGGGAAGCGCTCAAACAGCTGATGACCTACGCGCTGGCACTGGATAACCCGCCCCTGCTAGTGGTGTGCGATACCAACATCATTGAAATCCACACCCACTTTACCAATGCCCCCTCTGAAGTACATACCATTTCGCTGGAAAACATAAACCAGCCTGAAAACCTCACCAAGTTGCATTGGTTGTTTGAAACGCCGGACAAGTTTCACCCTGGCCGCACCATTGCACAAATCACCGAGGAAGCCGCAGGCAAATTTGCTGACCTTGCGCAATCACTCAACACCAGAGGCCATTCACCGCAACAGGTTGCGCACTTCCTGAACCAGTGCCTGTTTTGCCTGTTCGCAGAAGATGCAGGTCTATTGCCGGAAAAACTATTCGAACGCTTGCTCGATAAGAGCCGAACCGACCCTGCCAAACTCACAACCCGCCTTAAAGAGTTGTTTGCCGCTATGCGTAAAGGCGGGGATTTTGCACTGGAAGATATCAACTGGTTCAACGGCGGCCTGTTCGAAAATGTCGCTGTACTGCCACTCACCATCCCGGAAATAAAAATCCTGCACGCAGCAGCCAATCTGGATTGGAGCGGCATCGAACCTTCCATCTTCGGCACCTTGTTCGAACGCGGCCTCGACCCCAAAAAGCGCTCCCAGCTTGGCGCACACTACACCGACCCGCAATCCATCCAGCGCATTATCGACCCCGTAATCGTTGAACCCCTGAGCGCAGAATGGCACAGCGCCAAAACGCAGATCAGTAAACACATGGCCCTGTATCAAAAGGGCGGTAAAGGCTCGCAAAAAGCCTTGCAGGAAGCCAGCGCATTGTTTCATAGTCATCTCGAACGCCTCAAAAACTTCCGCGTACTCGACCCCGCTTGCGGTTCCGGCAACTTCCTCTACCTTGCCCTGCGCACGCTAAAAGACCTCGAACACAAAGCCAACCTGGAAGCCGAAGTGCTGGGCTTGCAACGCCAGGCCTTTATTGAAGTATCGCCGGAAAACGTGCTGGGCATAGAACTCAACCCCTACGCCGCCGAACTGGCGCGCGTAACGGTCTGGATCGGAGAAATCCAGTGGATGCTGAAAAACGGCTATCCCATCCGCAAGAACCCCATACTGCAACCGCTCGACCATATTGAAAACCGCGATGCAGTGATGGAGCTTATTTTGGGTAGCGATATCACTGTTCATGATGAGGATGGCAACATCGTAGGGACAGAAGGGGAGAGTTCAGCATGCGCTGAAGCGGTTTGGCCAGCCGCGAATGCGATCATTGGCAACCCGCCGTTTTTGGGCGGATCAAAAATGCGTGGCGAGCTGGGTGATGGCTATATCGAAGCTCTGCGCATGCTTTACAAAGGCCGTGTGCCGGGCGGGGCAGATTTGGTGACCTACTGGTTTGAAAAAGCACGTGCGCAGATTGAAATTGGGAAGTGTGATCGTACCGGACTGGTGACCACACAAGCGATTCGCAAAGGTTCAAACCAGAAAGTGCTGGCGCGCATTTGCGACACCACTCGCATATTCAATGCATGGTCAGACGAAGAATGGATTAATGAAGGCGCAGCCGTACGCGTATCGCTGGTTTGTTTTGGTCAAGGCAATGGGGTAATACTTGATGGAAAACCTGTCGAGGCTATTCATGCTGACCTAACTTCAGGTAGTGGCCTTGATCTCACTCAAGCTAATCAACTCAATGAAAACACAAATACAACTTTTGAAGGCACCAAAAAATATGGCGCTTTTGATATTCCAGGCGAACTGGCGCGGCAATGGCTGAAACAGCCCAACCCCAACGGCAAACCGAACAGCGATGTCGTGCGCCCGTGGGCGAATGGTATGGACATTGCTCGCCGCTCTTCTGACACTTGGATTATAGATTTCGGCACTGACATGACCGAGGTCGATGCAGCTTTATATGAAACACCGTTTACTTATGTGCTAACGCACGTCAAACCATACCGCGAAACAGTCAACCGAGAGCGTACTCGCCGTAACTGGTGGATTCACGAAGAAGCACGCATCTCCATGAGAAAAGCCCTCAAAGGACTTACCCGCTTCATTGTGACCCCACGCGTCGCCAAGCATCGAATTTTTGTTTGGCTTCCTATCGTGGTATTACCAGATACACGTTTAAATGTTATCAGCCGATCTGACGATACTGCATTTGGAATTTTACATTCGCGCTTTCACGAAGCATGGGCATTGGCACAAGTTTCGATACATGGCGATGGAGGAACACCCACTTACAATGCCAAATCGTGTTTTGAAACCTTCCCCTTTCCTACAGGACTAACACCCAACCTCGTGCCATCGGACTACGCCAACCCTTCCGCCGCTGAAATCGCCGAGGCCGCACAGCAATTGAACACCCTGCGTGAGAACTGGCTCAACCCTGTGGAATGGACAGAACGCGTGCCGGAAGTAGTTGCCGGATACCCGGACAGAATTATTGCCAAAACTGGCTTTGAAGCGGAACTGAAAAAGCGCACCCTGACCAATCTTTACAACGCACGTCCAGCGTGGCTGGATAATGTCCATAAAACGCTGGATAGGGCGGTAGCGCATGCCTACGGCTGGAATGACTACACGCCGGATATGCCAGACGAGGAAATTTTGCGGCGTTTGCTTGTCCTGAATCTTGAAAGAAGCTGAACGCGAATAATTGAGCATGGCAGATCGAAAAGTATTGAATCGATATGATTAACAAAAATAAATTTTCAACTTATTTTATGGATAAATGGCCCGACTTCGCAATATATTGGCACCTGAGGTCGGGGGTAGCCCGACGGCTAGTATCTTTCTTTTGTTTGCCCAAAAGAAAAGAAACCAAAGAAAAGGGCACCCTACTTGCATCGCCCTGCGGGTTCCCTCGGTTTGGTTTTTGAATCGGGCGGCGGCGTAAACTCGCACGTAAACGTGCTCAGACATACTTGCCTTTTCCCCGATTCAAAACCCAAACCGAGGCGATGCAACAAAGGGATATTTAAGCTGGCACAGCCAGCCACCCGTCACGCGCTTTGCGCGTGGCCTTTGACTTTGAACCCCCATCTACGCCGCTGAGGGTTGCCGGGTAAATCGGGATGAAGGCAGCGCCTGTCTGAGCACGTTTACGTGCGAGTTCGCGTTGCCGCCCGATTTATCCGGTAACCCTCAGGCATCCCGAAGGGACGGCGCAGTTGGCGTCGCCTTCTTTTGGTTACTTTGCTTGGCGAAGCAAGAAAAGTGACTAGCCGCCGGGCTACCCCCGGCCTCGTAAGTCCAAACCTGAAACAAATGCAATCTGAACGTCTAGTTCTTCACATTGCCATTCGATGGGCACCGCTACGTTCCACCCATCCTGCCACTTACCGTAACATCTTGCATTTCCAAATACGCAATATTATTACACACGATTGACACGCACTAATCATACGTGTAATTTATGCGCATAGAAACACCAAGGATGCAACCATGAACAATCCCGTTTACAACTTATCTGCGCCGAAGAAGTCAGCCAATCTCAGCATCAATGCCGATCTTTTGCAGCAAGCAAAACAACTCAACATCAATCTCTCACAAGCCCTTGAGCAACATCTGGCCGAGATCGTGCGGCAAGCACAACGTGAGCGCTGGCTGGCAGAAAATCAGAGTGCACTCGATGAATACAACCGCCGCATTGAAATGCGCGGCACCTTCAGCGACGGCTTACGGCGGTTTTGATGGCACAGTTCGACGTTTATCTTAATCCGAACCCTGACACACGCAAAATAATCCCTTATCTGCTGGACGTGCAAACCGAACTATTGGATACGCTGGCGACGCGTGTCGTTGTGCCACTCGTTATGGTGAAAGAAATGGGGGCGGCAGCAAAACAACTCAATCCGAAATTCACAATCAGGGGCACGGCAGTCGTGATGTCCACCGCCGAACTGGCTGGTATCGCCAATCGCTCACTGGGTGACAAAGTCACTTCCCTGAAAACAAAGCGCGATGAAATTATCGCAGCATTGGATTTATTATTTACTGGTATTTGACAGGCGTTACCTTTCCGCAGGCTCAACAACCAACCATTGGCGAAGCAAGAATAGTAACTAACCGCCAGGCTACCCCCGGCCGCAGAAGATCAATCTGGCAGCATGCACAATTAAAATAGAAGATGAAAATTGATAATTTATGTTTTACGCCAATCGCCCTCACTTGAATTGCTCAATTAGTTGTTTTTGAGCATAAATATTAGGCATAGTACGGCTATTGCGCTATCATATTTCAACATGATTTAACTAGAAGATACGAATTATTCCTGTGACACAAATCAAACCTCGCGCTTCCCTCGCAAAACGATTACTGAAGCATTTTCTTCTGACACTTTTGCTCCTGATCATTATCGCCCTGGTTATCGCAGGCTTTTTGGTTGCGAGAGAAGCAAAGACTTCCACTTATCAGGCCGAGTATCTTTCTAAACTTGCCAAAGATTTAAAATATGAAGTGAAAGACGGTCCCAATCCACACTTTAAAATTCCACAAGCGGGCCCATACGACATCAGGATGGGTTACAGCCTTGAACAAGCCATGATTCCCAGACTAGCCGGCGAGGGTTTTCAGGTGACTGCTCAGGCCAGACTTTCACCCCGCATGCAGGAACTGATCGACGAGGGACTTTTTGCGCCCTACAAAGAAAAAACCCAGGCTGGTCTGAGCATTATTGACGACAACGGCAATTCACTGCATAAGGCAATTTTTCCGCATCGGATTTACTCAAATTTCGAGACCGTTCCACCTATTGTCACGCAAAGCCTGCTGTTTATAGAAAACCGCGAATTGCTTGACCCGACACAACCCAAGAAAAATCCGGCCATCGAGTGGGAACGATTGGCACGCGCTGTACTCGACAAGGCAATTCAATATATTCGCCCTGAACACGATGTACCAGGAGGAAGCACTCTTGCGACTCAAATTGAAAAATACAGACATTCACCGGATGGTTTAACGCTGACCGCAAAGGACAAACTCCAGCAAATGGCATCTGCTTCTGTTCGGGCATACCTTGATGGTGAACAGACAATGCCCGCACGCAAACGCATCGTGGTTGATTATCTAAATACGGTCCCTTTGGCTGGTGTAGCAGGATTTGGTGAAGTAAACGGTATTGGTGACGGCTTGTGGGCTTGGTATGGCCTGGATTTCAAGAAAGTAAATCAACTTTTACAGGCCTGGCCATCTGATAACGCCAACCTGAATGAAACTGCCAGTGCTTATAAACATTTGCTAAGCCTGATGATTGCCCAGCGCAGACCATCCGGTTATCTGGTTTCAGAACGCAAGGCTCTAGAGGCGCTTACCAATAGTCACATCCGCTTGCTTGCTCAAGAAGGTGTCATTTCGCCGGCACTGAAAAATGCCGCTATCAAAACACCGCTGCATTTTACAAAGGGCGCCCCTTCTGAATCCACCGATGACTTCACAATACTTAAAGCAACCAACGCGGTACGGGTTCGTTTAGCTTCTCTTTTGGGGCTATCGCGCATGTACGAATTAGATCATCTGGATTTATCGGTTCGCAGTACTTTGGATGGCAACATTCAGAAAAACGTTACAGCCATTCTAAAAAAATTCAATGATCCTGAATATGCACGTAATGCAGGGCTTTATGGCGAACGGTTACTTGGAAGCGCCGACCCAGGCAAGATTATTTACAGCTTGACTTTTTACGAACTGACCCCTCAAGGGGCAAAACTGCGCGTACAGGCAGATAACTTTGACCAGCCCTTTGATATTAATAAGGGGGCAAAACTTGATTTAGGTTCCACAGCAAAATTGAGAACCCTGGTTACTTACCTGGAAATCGTCGGAACACTGCACGATAAATATGCTGCTTCAGACCCCAAAGAATTACGCGAAGTAACAGTCGGGCCCAATGATGTGATCACGCGCTGGGCAATTGATTATCTCCTGACAAATGAAGATAAGTCTCTATCGAACATGCTGGATGCAGCGATGGAGCGCAAATATTCTGCAAACCCTCATGAACAGTTTTTCACAGGGGGCGGCGCTCAATTCTTTAACAATTTCAAACATGACGATGACAGCAAGATCATCAGCGTGCGCGAAGCCACCCGTAATTCTGTCAATCTGGTTTTTATCCGACTAATGCGGGATGTCGTGCGCTACTACACATTCCAGACACCGGGCTCAACTGCCAATGTACTGAAAGACATTGATGCTCCTCAGCGCACCGAATATCTGAATCGCTTTGCCGATAAGGAAGGAAAAGCTTTTATTGCCCGCTTCTACCAGAAATACAAAGGCAAGCCGGTTGAAGAAGTCATGAACACCTTTTTGGCAGAGATCCATCCTACGCCACGTCGGCTATCGGCAGCCTTCCGCTACATTTACCCTGCCGCGGGCTTCGATGCTTATGAAAAGTTCATGACTGATCACCTTCCAAGTGAGCGAATATCTGGCAAACGCACCTTGCAAGGATTATTTGACAGCTACCCACCAGGAAAATATTCACTATCTGATCAAGGTTATATTGCCCACGTTCACCCATTGGAATTGTGGCTGGTTCAGTATCTGGTCTCACATCCGGGAAGCGGCTACAACGATGTGATCAAAGCCAGCAGCAAAGAGCGTATTGCCGTGTATGACTGGCTGCGCAAAACCAGCCACAAAAACGCACAGGATATCCGTATCCGCAGCTTGCTTGAAGTAGAAGCCTTCCTCGAAATTCACAAAAGCTGGAAACGACTAGGCTATCCGTTCGATTCACTCGTACCTTCACTGGCAACCGCTATTGGCAGCTCTGCAGACAGGCCAGCCGCGCTCGCTGAACTCATGGGAATCATTTTGAACAACGGGGCTAAAGTGCCCACCGTTTTGATTGAACAGATGCATTTTGGCAAAGACACCCCATTTGAAACCATCATCAAGCCAGCACCTGTCAAATCAGTGCAACTGTTTGCCCCGGAAATTGCCGAAAAAGTGCGTGCTGCGATTATTGATGTGGTAGAAAAGGGAACCGCTTCCCGACTTGCACACGCCATCGTCAGAGAAGATGGCACCCAAATTCCGATTGGCGGTAAAACCGGTACCGGAGATCATCGCTACGTAACATTCTCATCAGTTGGCGTCATCAAAGACTCTCGCTCGGTCAATCGTTCAGCTACGTTCGTGTTTTTTATTGGTGACCGTTTCTTTGGCACCCTAACCGCCTTCATACCTGGCGCTGATGCATCACAATATCACTTTACATCCGCCCTTTCAGCCCAGGCGCTCAAACACTTACTACCAACACTCAAACCATTAACCGACCAGGCAAAACAATTGCCTGAACAAATACTGGCTGCTGAAATGCAACCTAAAAAGGCCGCCCCTTCAAAGGCCAAACCAAAAGCGCCCAATGTTGATGATGAAGCCATTGAAAATACGCCAGATGAAGTAACGGATAAAGAAGAGTAATTCACTAAAACAATCATGCCAGCCACAAGCTGATTGAATAAATTATAGGGTTCGGTGAAATACTAAGCCCTTTTTATTTGATCATTATATGTGGCTTACGATGAGGCGCAGATTCAAGTTTTAAATCTAAACAACTCGTCTCAAATGTGCCAAAAACAGGCTTTTGACTATTCCCCATCTGCGCTGCTGAGCGTTACCGAATAAATCGGGATAAAGGCAGCGCATGTCTGAGCACGTGGACGCACAGCGGATCGTGCGAGTTTGCGCTGCCGCCCGATTTATTCGGTAACGCTCAGGTATCCCGAAGGGACGGCGTAGTTGGCGTCGCCTTATTTTGGTTACTTTGCTTGGCGAAGCAAGAAAAGTGACTAGCCGCCGGGCTACCCCCGGCAAGGCCTATTCAATTCGACTTTCTTAAATTATCATGCAATACCAAACACCCCACAAAATGAACATATACAAACTCGTAAACATCCGGTGCAATGCGCTTCGCTTATTGATACCCTACATACGACTTACGCGAGTTAGCTTTAAGTTGTTCAGCTGCTATATGCGACTTAACTGACCTTCAATATGAAGGTGCCGGGGGCGGCAAAGGGTCGCGAACACCAGTAAACCTTTCCAATTGCTGCCATTACGATTTTGTTGCGAAACAGCTGTCGCAGCAATTTATCACCCAAAGTAAAACCCGGAATCATTTTAGAAGTTGCAGATACTCTTGATCTTGCAACCTCCTTACCATATAGTAAGGATATCTATCTGAGGAGATATTATGTCAACCGCAACCATGACCAGTAAAGGCCAGATCACCATTCCCGTTACAGTTCGGACCGCCCTTGGCGTTGAAGCTGGAGACCGGATCGAGTTTGTCCAAGTTGAGCCAGGGCGTTTTGAACTAGTAGCCGCAACGCAGTCGGTAACTGCTTTAAAGGGGCTAGTGAGTAAGCCTGCATCTGCTATAACGATCACGGCGATGAATGATGCTATCGCTACTCATGGCGGCAAGGCAAAATGATTGGTCTGGATACTAATGTTCTCGTTCGCTATATCGCGCAAGACGATCCTAAGCAGTCCCCTAAGGCAACACGTCTGATTGAATCATTGACGGTAGATGCGCCAGGCTATGTGAGCGTCGTTTCGGTGGTGGAGTTGGTTTGGGTACTATCAGGCTGCTACAAATCTACCAAGGGCGAAATATGCGAGGTATTGGAAACCATGTTGCGCACCAAGGAAATCGTGGTAGCGCACGCCGATACTGTTTGGAAGGCTTTGCGACTTTTCAAGGATGGTAAGGCCGATTTTGCCGACTGCATGATAGAGCGGTCAGGTAATGAAGCGGGGTGCAACTACACAACAACATTTGATCGAGGTGCTGCCAAGGATAGTGGTATGCGTTTAATCGAATGATCATGAAAAGAGCGGTCAATATCGGCTGGTTGCAAAGGCAGGATTACATACCTTCATGACAATATTACTGACGCACGAATGTGGTTCGATAGTTCACATACATAATTAACTTTGCAGGTTAAACCACTACCCCTGCAAACCCTTCTATCCCGCATTTACGGCCCGCCAATCGACAAGCCGCATCCAATGCCTCTTTCATACCGAGGCGGCGCACAAATGCATCAATCATACTGGCATTAAAAGTATCGCCCGCCCCTAGCGTATCTAACACTATATCTGGCGGATATGCCGGGCTTTCATGTGCATTACCTGATGTATCCAGTCCATAGGCGCCGTCATTCCCCCAACCAACTAAAAGTTCTGAGCGAGAGGTACGTTGCCGCAGCCAGGCTAAAAATTTGTGTGGGTCGTTCATACCCGCGTGTATTGCAAAAGCATGGGAACACAAAAGTACATCTGCCAGGGGAAAAACGCTTTCCAGACCAGGGCGCGGTTTTTCCACTTCAAGGGAGATTTTAATATCAGGCCGGACTTCCTTGACGCGTTTTAGCATCTTGTCCAATTCGGGCACATTGCGCCCTTCAAAATGTATCCAGTCATAGGGTAACAACACGATTTGATCAAAATCAGCCGCAGAAAACTCGGGTAAATCGCGATAATGCACTATGGTTCGGGTGCCTGTCTCACGACTCAACATAATAGTCGAAGTGGGGGGGCGCCCCAGATGCATGACACACGAACTGAGATCCACTTCGTAGCGAGCAAGATCTTCGACGATGACATTACTATCCAGCCCTTCTGCCAGTACACCACCCCAGCTACATGCATGGCCTAACTGGCTCAACATGACTAACGTGTTGGCAACATTGCCGCCACGAGCTACCCGTAGATTTTTCGCCCGGACTTCTTCGTCTCCCGAAGGATAACGCGCCACGTCAAATATCATGTCCAGCGTTGCAACACCAATACCCAGAATCCGTGCCATCAGAACTCCCCTTTAAGAAATCGCCTCAGTTTGAGTGATCATTTTTACTCAGTAGTGTCCGGTTAAATCGCGAATCGAGCCGCCAAGATCCAATCTGGGCGGGGTTTAGAAAGCAAAATATTTTGGTGCCGATTTGAAATCAT